>ONYP01000096.1 GCA_900322135.1 uncultured Prevotellaceae bacterium | reverse complement strand
GATGAACGCTCAGGTGAACATGAACCTGGCCAACAACCCCGCCATCTACTTCTACACCCTGGACCGCAAGCCCAGCAACGACGCTGACGCTGAATGGGACGAGATCTCGCAGTTGCAGATCCGTACCGACGGCACCTATCAGGAGATTGACGAGAAGTTGACCCAGTACATCGAGCAGGTTTGTGATCCCGGCATCGTTCCTCGCTACGACAACGAAACCTACAGCGTGCTGGATGGCAACTGGAACGACTACATGAGTTATGTACCCGTTGTCTGGACCCACGGTGAACTGGTTAGCAACAGGCGCATCAAGTGGGATACCGAGCACCTGCACAACAGTTACGGCGCTCCCATCTGGAAGACCGGTGTGGGCAAGGTAGAGATCTATCAGGGAACCTATGCCGAGCGTCAGACCGGCAAGTTCGGTTCGACCAACTGGACCGACGAGAACGGTGACTCGTGCAGCCTGTACATGCTCGTCCTGGATGCCAAGGGCTTCCTGCCCACGGCCAACACCATCGGCAACACCGAGGGTTATGTACCCTATGTACCCTACTGGTTCAATGTTTACGCCAAGAGTAAAAAGGGTCAGCTGCGTGGCTTCAGCTGGGCCTGTGGCACCTGTATGGCGGCCCGACTACCGACGGCATCCTGCAGCATGGCAAGAGCGACACCTGGGCCGAGAACTGGATCTTCGGTGCCCTGGACGACATCGATGACCTGGAGATTGTCGTACGCTACTACTATGTAGTGAACGGCATGGCAGGCCGTGACGGCGGTCCCGCCGGCTACGGTTCCGAGTCACCGGGCTTTGCTCCTCCCACGCCCACTGCAGTCCTCGAGAACTGGACGAACCGCACGATCGTTTCGACCATCTATGTTAACCCGCAGGGTATGCAGAGCGACAAGCCGTTTGATGGCGTGAACATCGTGATCAACCGCTACGAGGACGGCAGCACGAGCACCAGCAAGGTGATCAAGTAATTGCCGGAATGTTCCAGAAATGAAAAATCAAAAGTCAAGTAATTAGGTACTTAAATTTTTCATAACCACAGCAACTCCGTGGGCGCACTTTAACAGCGTGCCCACGGAGCTTTTTAACTACGAACTACGAATTTCACGAATTGAACTAATTGGGCTGGCGCGTTCTTTCTTTTCTGTCTTCGAATTAAACGAATTGGACTAATTGGGCTGGCGCGTTCGTTTTTCTGTCTTCGAATTAAACGAATTGGATTGATTGGGCTGGCGCGGTCTTTTTTAATTCGGAGACAGTTTATTTTGTGTTGGAGATGGGGAGCGGCTGTGAGGGGTTTTTCTTGGTGTGAAGGCATTTTTATGCTCAAAAATGATGAGTTACCCAGGAATTATTGCTACCTTTGCAGGCTATGGCAATAACGCTGACACAAATACAAGAACAACTGAGACCTGACCTGGACGAGATGAACCAAATCATCAAGTCCGCATTGGCTAGCAATAATGACCTTGCGAACAGCATCGTGAATACTTTTCTTGCCAACAAGGGCAAGATGCTGCGTCCGATTATCACGCTGCTGAGCGCGAAGCTGTTTGGCGGCATCAACAGGAAGTCGCTGCTGGGGGCTGCTGCAGTGGAAATATTGCATAATGCCTCGCTCATCCATGACGATGTCATCGACGCTGCCCAGGAGCGCCGCGGAGCGCCCACCATCAACAGCGTGTGGAGCAACCATGTGGCGGTGCTGGTGGGAGACTTCTTTGTGACCGGTGCGCTGCGTTGCGGCATAGAGACTGGCGACGGACGCATCATGCGGGTGCTGGCCGACATGGGCCGCGACCTGTCGCTTGGCGAGATGCAACAGGTGAGCACCGCACGCAACCACAACATCGACGAGACGACCTATATGGAGATTATCCGTTCCAAGACGGCCTCGTTGTTTGAGTGCTGCGCCCGCTTGGGCGGCTATGCCAACGATGCGCCGCAGACGGCCATCGATGAGCTTGGACGCTTTGCCCGCCTGCTGGGCATCTGCTTCCAGATCAAGGATGACACCTTCGACTACTACAATGACCCCATCGTGGGCAAGCCCACAGGCAATGACCTGCGCGAGGGCAAGATGACGCTGCCGCTGATATATGCCTTGAGCCGTACCGACCTGCCCGATCATGACGAGATGCTCGCCCTGGTCAACAAGGAATCGTTGACGAGCGAGGACATCGACCGCCTGATTGAGTTTGCCAAGCGTGCAGGCGGCATCGACTATGCCTATGAGACGATGGAGCGGCTGCGCGACGAGGCCAACGATGTGCTCTCGCCGTTCTCGCCTGACGAGACGGTGGACCAGCTGCGCGAAATCTTTGACTATGTCATTGCCAGGAAACTTTAACTAGGCTTTGGGAGTTAGGTTGGACGGGCTGGATGGGCTGGATTGCCGCTGACGCGGCTGACCTGGACGGGCTGGACAAACTTGTGGCTTTTTATGTTGGAGAGGTATCTGATAGCGGGACGGGTCGAGGCAGGCTGTGACGAGGCCGGCCGCGGCTGTCTGGCGGGACCGGTGACGGCAGCCGCCGTAATACTACCTGCCGATTTCCACAACGATCTTATCAACGACAGCAAACAGCTCACCGAGCGGCAACGCGAGCAGCTGCGTCCCGTGATTGAGCGCGAGGCGCTGGCGTGGGCTGTGGCGATGGTGTCGCCCCAGGAGATAGACCGCATGAACATCCTGCGGGCGAGCATCACCGCGATGCATCGTGCGCTGGACCAGTTGTCGGTGCGTCCCGAGGGCATCCTGGTCGACGGCAACCGCTTTTATCCCTACCATGACATACCACACACGACCATCGTGAAGGGTGACGGCAAGATGCTGTGCATCGCTGCCGCCTCGATTCTGGCCAAGACGCATCGTGACGAGCTGATGTGCCGTCTGGACAAGGAATTCCCGCAGTATGGCTGGTCGCGCAACAAGGGCTATCCCACGACTGAACACCGTGCGGCGATTGCTCAGTATGGCGCTTCGCCCTATCACCGGCACAGCTTCCAGCTGCTGCCGCAGCCGACGCTCTTCCCCGACCTATAGGCATCGGCACACGGTTTTCAGACAACATAAACAACACAGGAACAACATAAACAACGACTTGATTTTTGGGCATCCGTGGTCCTTTTTTCTGTCTTCGAATTACACGAATTGGACGAATTGGGCTGGCGTGTTCTTTTTTTCTGTCTTCGAATTAAACGAATTGGACGAATTGGCATCCGCGCTTGCTTTAATTGTCTTCGAATTAACCGAATTGACTAATTGGGCTGGCGCGTTGTTTGGGTTGGGGCGTGTTGTTGTCAATAAAAAGAGGGGTCCCGGTGAGGGACCCCTGCTATTGTTTAGAGGATTGGATTTACCAATAAATTACCAGTTGCCAGTCAGCACGCGGTTGATCAGTGCGGTAACATCGTTGATGTCGATGCCACCATCACCAGCAGCGGTGTTGCAGTCGGCAGCGGTTGCGTCGTAGGCTACATCCTTGCCCAGAACGACATCGATCAGGCGGGTTACATCGTTGATGTCGATCTCACCGTCCATGTTTACATCGCCACGCTGATAAGCGGGAGCAGCGGGCTGAGCCTTGAAGATGTAAACGGGATTCTTGATCGGACTGGACTCCTTGTAGCAAGAGAACAGGATGTTGTTGGCGGCGTTGTCGTTGAAGCGCATGAACTTGGTTAAGTTGCTGCTCTGGAACTCGATAACGGGAACGCCATCGGTAATGGTGATAGCAGCGTTGGCACGAGTATCTACCTCGTTTTCAAGCTTCAGATAATTCTGATCGTCATTACCAGCAGCGTACAGGTAACCGCCATCGGTCAAGAAGTTCCAGTAGTCCCCGTTGGCCTCAAGGGTGGCTACATTGGCATTAACGGTGGTGATGGTGTTGTCCACTTGCTCTACAGCAACAGCAGCGAAGTTGTTGGTCTTGAAGTTAGCCATTGCGTAGGGCTGAACCGTTACAGAGTCTTCGAGCATATGGTATCCCACGAAGATGATCTTGTCGCCAGCGGCGAGTTCAGCAACATCGGTTACCAGGGTGTAGGTAACAGGCTCCATCTTGGTGTAGGTAGCGGAAACTACAATGCTCTCCTTACCATTCTTGACAGCCTTGGCATAAACGGTGGTGGTCTCGGTTACATTGAGGGGCTCGCTGTAGTCGTTCCATACAGTCTCGTCGGTGCTGTACTTGATGGCAGCGCCTTCCTCGGCAGTGATGGTAACTTCTACACTCTCGTCGAAGTTGCAGGAAGCGGGAGTGATAACGGGAGCAGCAACGATGCCTTCAGCAGCGATGAAGTTGATCTGGTAGGTGCCATTGTAAACGCTAGCGATACCGGTGATGGTAGCGTTGGCGTTGTCAAACTCGGGAATATCGATACCGAAACGCTTGTACAGGGCAACGGTGGTGCCGTCGGTCAGCGTAGCGGTGGTGCCGCTGACGCTCTTCACATGTTCGATCTGAATATAAGCGTTAACCTTGTCTTCCAACTGATCGGCAGTGATTATCTCGGGAGCGACAGTGGTGATGCCGATGCTGTCGAGACCGGTAGCGTTGATGAACTCATGGAGGCCGTTGTAGATGGCGGTCTTAGCCTGCCAACCGGGAGCGAGCATAGTACCCTGATCAAATACGGGATTAGCTCCGCCATTGGTCGAGCCGAAGATGAGGCCGTAGCCAGTCTCGTCCTTAATGTACAGGTATTGACCGTTCTGATAGGTCACAACGGCGTTGCCGGTGAATGCGATTTCAATATCAGCAGCCATGTCGGCGGCAATCTCGAGAGACTCAACTCCAGTCTTGAGGGTGTAGGTAGCCTCAACAGGATCACTCTCGGCACCGTCCTTCTCGGCATGAGCTACGATAGTGGATTCCTCAGTCAGCGTTACAGTAGCGGGAGAAGCAGCGGTTACCTGAGTGCCGTTGTTAACAGCATAAACGATGTTGGCACCCTCGGTAGCACTGGTCATGGTAACCGTCAGGCTGCCGTAGAACTTGGTTCCGCTGGCGGGGTTGAAGACGGGAGCGGCAACAGTAGTAGAAGCATCGGCCAGGGTGACAACCATCTTTTTGATGCGCACCTGGCTGCTCTTTTTGTTGGTGAAGACGATGCTGGCAGCATTACCGATCCAAGCGGCATCGGTAGTGGAATAGGTGCCGACATTGGGGCTGGTGGTGTCCCATTCACCGCTTGCATAGGTAAAGGCGATGCCTGTAATCACCTTGCCTGCGGGAGCCGTTACCGTCATGGTGTTGTTGGGGTAGAGGCGCATCGAAGTGTCGGAAGTGTAATACTTCGGGGTCGTACTACCTTCACCCTTGCTGAAGGACAGCGTGATACCATTGATGGCAACGGTCTGGCCATCGAAGTCCTGTGCATTTGTATATCCCTGTGCCGAGAAGTCGACAGTCACCTCATCGCCGCCTACGGGTGCATCCACCTTGGTGTAGGTAGCGGAAACTTCATTGCTCTCAGTGCCATTGAGGGCGGCCTTGGCATAAACCGTGGTGGTCGCGTTGATGGTGAAGGGCTCGGTGTAAGTGTTCCAATTGGCCTTGTTGTCGATGCTGTAATAAATGTCAGCATCGGCAGTAGCGCAGTTCAGGGTGACCAGCATAGTGTCGGTGAAGGTAGCACCGTCAGCAGGCTGGAAGGTGGGGTCAGCAACGATGGTTACGACCTGGCCGCCCATGGTCACCTTGATGTTCTTGATGCGGGCATGACCGCTCGTTCCACCACGGGTGATGGTGAAATTCTGAGCATTGCCAGTCCAAGTACCAGTAGTTCCAGACTCAACATAGGTGCCGGCATTTACGGAGCTGGCGCCATTGTTGTTCATTGTGTTACCAGTGCCACTGAAGGTGAAGACAACTTCGGTGATGTTGTCACCACTCGAAGCGATGTTCAGTGTGTTGCCGCCATACATGCGAACAGCCGTACCAGTTGTGTACCACTTGGGAGCATTGTTGTTCGAACCCTGGCCAAAGGTCAGCGTGACTTTGCCATCTGAATCTGAAATGGTTGTTACTTCGTCACCATTCCCATAACCAGTGGTCAGGTCAAACTCCACAACAGTGGCTGCCCAAGCCGACATAGTCAGCAGGGCAAGCGTGAGGAGAGAAAAGAATTTCTTCATAAATGCTAGAATGAATGAGTTAATGAAATATGTTAATAAACAAAAAAGTGTTCATTCTGAGTGCTTTATACAAGCGAGGTCCGTTTCTTGCCGCAAAGGTAGTCACAATTAGTGAATCGTGCAACACTTTTCCCCGAAATTTGCCGAGTGGAGGTTGCTCCTGGCCTGGGAGCCGATGGCTTGCGCTACCTCGACAGGGGACGCAGGAGGGTGCGTCATCATTATGATACACCCTCACGGGCCGTGACGGGGGCAGACAGGATGGAGTGGAAGTGGGGCGTGGAGACGGTTTTTTGCATTTTTGTGCCCTGGAATGCGTTGTGTGCATGTAAGTTTTATTACCTTTGGGGTCAAGATGCGCGTGCTGATTGTCAATACGGCTGAGAGGACGGGTGGGGCAGCGATTGCCGCCAACCGTCTGTTGCATGCCTTGAACCACAACGGGGTGGATGCACGCATGCTCGTGCGCGACCGCAAGAGCGACGATGACGCTGTGGCCAGTATCCCCCAGTCGTGGCGGCTGAAGGCCAAATTCCTGTGGGAGCGCGGAGTCATCTGGCTGAACAATGGCCTGAACAAACGAGGTGTTTTTCAAGTCGACATTGCCAACGCGGGCACCGATATCACCACAATGGATGAGTTCCGCCAGGCCGATGTCATCCATCTGCACTGGACCAATCAGGGTTTCCTCTCCCTTGCCAACCTGGAACGCATCCTAGCCGCTGGCAAACCGGTGGTGGTGACGCTGCATGACCAGTGGCATTTCACCGGCATCTGCCATTACTCGGGCGGCTGCGTCAAGTATCGGACGCAGTGCGAGCATTGCCCCATGTTGAAGGGACAAGGTTTTGACTTGGCGCGTCGCGTCTTCAATCGCAAGCAGGCCATCTACGAGGGCCGCAACATCACCTTTGTGGGCTGTAGCCGATGGATGGCCGACTTGGCCCGTCAGAGCCGGCTGACCCAGGGACACACCGTGGTTAACATCCCCAATGCCATCGATACCGATGTGTTTGCCCCGATGGACAAGGCGGCGGCCCGCAAGCGGCATGACCTGCCTGAAGATAAACGCCTCATCCTCTTCGGCGCGCAGCGCATCACCGACGAGCGCAAGGGCTTCTATTACCTGAAGGAGGCCTGCGAGCACATTGCACAGTTTGGACCCGAACTGGCGGCCCGAATGGGTGTCGTGGTGCTGGGTGGTGATGCCCAGAGCGTGAAAGAAGCCTTACCACTGCCGGTGTATAGTGTTGACTACTTGAACAATGAGGCGGAAATCGCCAGCCTGTACAATGCCGTGGACCTGTTTGTCACGCCGTCGCTGCAGGATAACCTGCCCAACACCATCGTCGAGGCGATGTCGTGCGGCACACCGTGTGTGGGCTTTGATGTGGGGGGCATCCCCGAGATGATCAGCCACCAGCAGGACGGTTATGTCGCCGATTATTGCGACAGCATCGATTTTGCACAGGGCATTGCCTGGTGCCTGAACGGGGAACGGCTCGCCGCCTTGGGAGCCGCAGCGCGCGCTGCTGCGCTCGCCACCTACGGCGAAAGCGCAGTCGCCCGCCGCTACCAGGCAGTTTATCAATCAGCCATCACTAACCCCTAATCACTCATCAAAAAAAAGTGCCGCAATTTTGCGGCACTCTTTTTTTACTTTACACTCCAGTCGATGACTGTGGAGAGTTTCTTCTCGTAGTACTGTTTCAGGTCGCTCCATCGGTAGTAGGGACCCGTGACAGGCGTGCCCGGGAGTGTGGCCTCGTGCTCG
Source organism: uncultured Prevotellaceae bacterium (assembly GCA_900322135.1). Taxonomy (GTDB): domain Bacteria; phylum Bacteroidota; class Bacteroidia; order Bacteroidales; family Muribaculaceae; genus Sodaliphilus. The sequence continues at coordinate 681 of ONYP01000096.1, read as the reverse complement.
TTGAACAGCACCTTGACCAGGATGTCATCGGCCTTGTTGCCCACGGTGCCTACAGGACGGTAGAATACCATCTGGATGTTGCAGGCCTTGGGGATGATGTTGTAGTCCTGCCAGTTCTCGTGCAGGGTGTTCAGGTCGTCGCAACTGTAGTTCACATTGTCAATTTCCAGCAGGCAGGCCAGCGGCAGCACGCAGGTCTCATGGCCGAAGCGCAGGTTGGCACCGTTCTCGCCGGTGGCGATGGCGGCATCGGCCTTTTCGATCATGTCGCGCAGCAGTGCCCGCTCGATGAAGGGCATGCGGTTGCCGTTCTGGGGTGCATTGGCCCAGTGGATATACCAATAGATGTTCTTCAGTCGCCACAGTTCAAAGATTTCGCTGTTGTTGAAGTAGTGGTACAGGTTGATGTTCTCAAAACTGTCGTGCCCTTGCAGCGATCCCGCGATATCAAACACATCGCGCATCAGTTGCCTGGTGTTCAGGTTCTGGGCGGCCCAGGCCGTGTCGTTGACAAATTGGGCGATGAAGCGCTCGGGGTGCAAGTACTTGTCATACATGCCGTTGGAGATAGGGTCGACACTTTTGCGCAGGTCATTGGCCAGCGTATCCTCGCCATAGCCCCACCCCATGTAGTACATGTCGTGGTAACTGGCATCGGTGGTGATGCGCAGGGCGGGATTG
>ONYP01000098.1 GCA_900322135.1 uncultured Prevotellaceae bacterium | reverse complement strand
CGCTCGGCCTCGCCCAGTTCCTTGTAGTCGGCGGGCTCATAGACGAACTCGCTGCTCTTGATCTCGAAACCGTTCTCCTCGAGGTACTTCATGATGTCGCCGTTAGCGGCGAAGTCGCCCGAAACGAGCATCTCCTCCTCGTCGATGGCGAATTCCTCGGCGCCGCAGTCGATGAGTTCGAGCTCGAGTTCATCGGGGTCGATGCCGTCCTTAGGCGTCACATGGAAGTAGCACTTGTGGCTGAACATGAAGGCCACGCTGCCCGAGTTGCCCAGCGAGCCGCCCTTCTTGTTGAAGTAGTTGCGCAGGTTGGCGACGGTGCGGGTGGTGTTGTCGGTAGCGGTCTCAACCAGCACGGCGATGCCGTGGGGGCCGAATCCCTCGTAGATGACCTCCTTGTAGTCACCGGCATCCTTCTCGCTGGCACGCTTGATGGCGCGCTCGATGTTCTCCTTGGGCATGTTGGCTGCCTTGGCGTTGGCAATCAACGCGCGCAGGCGTGAGTTGCCTTCAACATCGGGGCCACCGGCCTTGACGGCTATGGTGATTTCCTTACCGATTCTGGTAAATGTGCGGGACATGCTGCCCCAGCGTTTCATCTTTCTTGCTTTGCGGTATTCAAAAGCTCTTCCCATTGTAGTATGATGTTTAAAATTAATATTTTCAGTTTCTGCCTCACGCTATGATGCGTAGTTTGTATGCTAATCATTCTGGAGCATCTTGCGTGCAACAAACCATCTTAGCGGCTTAGCGACTTCGCGTTAGATTTTAGTCGTCAGTTTCCAGTAGGCGAGTAGGCGAGTAGGCGGATGCCAACTCCTAACTCCTAACTCCTAACTTCTAACTCCGAACTTCTAACTCCTAACTCATCTAAGTTTCGCGCCCAGTTGCGTCTCCAGGTTCTTGATGATCTTGCTCATGATAGCGTCAATCTGCTTGTCATTGAGCGTCTTCTCATTGTCCTGCAGAATCATGCTGATGGCATAGGACTTCTTACCCGCTTCGAGCTTGTTGCTCTCGTAGACATCAAACAGAGTCATCGACTTCAGCAGTTTCTTCTCGCTGCCCTCCACCACGCGGCGGATGTCGTCATAGGTCACCTGGCGGTCAACGAGCAGGGCCAGGTCGCGGCGCAGCGGCAGCGTCTTGGGCAGGTCGCTGTACTTGATGTCCTTCTTCATTGCCACCTTGCAGGCAAGGTTCCAGTTGACCTGGGCATAATAGACGGGCTGGTCCACGTCGAAGCGTTTGGCCAACTCGTCGTTCACAACACCCAACACGGCGATGGTCTTGCCGCCGCGGTTGCTGTAACGCAGGGCGGGAGCGAGAATCTCGTCCTCACACTGCTCGATGACCAGGTCGTGCATGTTGATGCCCATGTTCACGAGCATGTTCTCGAGGTCGGCCTTCAGGTCATAGACATTCAGCGCCCTCACCTTGTCGGCCCACGACTCGTCGTGGTTGTTGCCGGTGAGCCACATGCCCATCTGCGTGCTCTCGCTGTAGGGGGCGAGGGCTTTCTCCTCCTGGCTGATGCTGGCATCGTGGCTATAGACATTGCCGAACTCATACAGGCGCAGGTTGGGATTCTTGTGGTTGATGTTGCGGGCGATGCTCTCCAAGCCGCCGAACAGCAGCGTCTGGCGCATCACATTCAAGTCACTGCTCAGCGGATTCATGATGCGCACGCACAGGTCGGCGGGATAGGTCGTCAGACCCTCGTAGTAGGCGCCCACGGTCAGCGAGTTGTTCATCATCTCGTGGTAGCCCACGCTGGTGAGTTGGTTGCTGACGGTCTCCTGCATGTCGTCGCGCCAGTCGACATCGGTCTTGTTCGACAGGCTGCTGTGAACCTCGCTGGTGAACTCGACATTGTTGTAGCCATAGACGCGCAGAATGTCCTCTACAACATCGCACGGGCGGCGAACATCAACGCGGTAGGTGGGTACGACGAGCTGCATCTTCTCTTCGTCCTCGGCGGTGATTTCCATCTCCAGGCTCTTGACGATGTCGCGGATGGTGTCGTGGGGGATGTCCTTGCCGATGAGGCCAGTCACATAGTCGTAGCGCAGCTCCACGGGGAAGCCGGGGAAGTCGTGGGCCTTGACATCGATGATGTCGCCGCAGATTTCACCACCGGCCACTTCCTTGACAAGCATGGCTGCCAGTTTCAGGTTATAGATGACCTCGTTGGGGTCGATGCCGCGCTCAAAGCGGAACGACGCATCGGTGTTCAGACCAAAGCGGCGGGCCGTCTTGCGGATCCATGTGGGATGGAAATAGGCCGACTCCAGGAACACATCGGTGGTCGACTCGGTAACGCCCGAGTCCAGGCCGCCGAACACGCCGCCGATGCACATCGGCTCCTCACCGTTGCAAATCATCAGGTCGCGGTCGGTGAGCGTGCGCTCAACGCCGTCCAGCGTGACGAACTTGGTGCCGGGCTCGGTGGTCCTGACCACGATGCGGTCGCCCTTGACCTTGCTCAGGTCAAAGCAGTGCATGGGCTGTCCGGTGCCCAGCAGTATATAATTGGTAATATCGACGATATTGTTGATGGGACGCTGGCCCACGGCGAGCAGCAGGTCCTTGAGCCACTTGGGGCTCTCCTGAACCTTCACGCCGCGCACGGTCAGACCGGCATAGCGGGGGCAGGCTTCAGCATTCTCGACAGTAACGGGGATGCCGCCGTCCTTGCGGTCGCTGGCAAAGCCGTCAACGCTGGGCTTGTGCAGGTTGCCGTCCATGCCGTGGCGCTTCATCCAGGCTGCCAGGTCACGGGCCACACCGTAGTGCGAGCCGCCGTCGATGCGGTTGGGGGTGAGGTCCACCTCGATGAGGTAGTCGTTCTCGATGCCGTAGTATTCGGCGGCGGGAGTGCCCACCGCAGCGTCCTCGGGAAGGACGATGATGCCGTCGTGGCTGGTGCCCACACCAATCTCATCCTCGGCGCAAATCATGCCCAGCGACTCCTCGCCGCGCATCTTCGACCGCTTGATGGTGAACTCCTGGTCGCCGTCATAGAGCTTGGTGCCCAGGGTGGCGACGATGACCTTCTGGCCGGCAGCCACATTGGGAGCACCGCACACAATCTGTACGGGGGCATTGCCGTCGCCCAGGTCAACGGTGGTGATGTGCAGGTGGTCGCTGTTGGGGTGGTCGATGCAGGTAACTACCTGTCCCACAACCAGCCCGCGCAGGCCGCCCTTGATGGTTTCTACTTGTTCCACTGCGCCCACTTCCAGTCCTAAGGAGGTCAGTGCCTCGGCCACCTGTTCAGGTGACAAATCGGTGTCAATGTAGCGTTTGAGCCATTTATAGGAAATATTCATGATGACGAATAATAGTTATGATCGCTTAAAAACATGCAAAGATACAAAAAAATCCGATTGAGTGAACACAATGGCTATCAAAACGGATTTTTTCTTCGCATCTGTGGCGCCGTTCCTCACGGCAAATGTTAGGTTGCATCTGGCTTTGATGAGGATTACGGCATGGCATCCCTGGTTTCAAAACAAGCCCTGTGTTTGCATCGTCAAGGTCAAACACAGGGCTTCTTCTTTTCCCTTTTTCTTGATAACGGAGCGCCCGCGCTTAGGGCTTCCGCATCGCCTTATTTGGTCAGGAACTTGCTGTTCAGGTAGGCCATAAACGCGTCCTTGTAGTTGTCGCCGATGGGCATCGTGGTGTTGTCGTCGAGCACCACATGGTTCTTCTTCACCTCGCGCAGTTTGTTCAGGTTGATGATGTAGGACCGGTGGATGCGCATGAACCGGCTCGAGGGCAGGTGTTCCTCGATTTTCTTCATGCTCAGCAGCACGATGACGGGTTTGTCACGGTCGTCGCAGGCGATGCGCAGGTATTCGCTCATCGCCTCGATGTAGCGGATGGTGCTGGTGTCGATACGCACGATTTTGTAGTCGCTCTTGACAAAGATGATGTCATTGTCGGTGCCGTCGTTCGTGACCTCGGTAGCCGCCTGATGCCGTATCTCGTGGATGTCGCGCACCTTCTGGGCCGCGGCTTCAAATTCGTCAAAGCCGTAGGGCTTCAACAGGTAGCCCACGGCATTGGCCTTGTAGCCCTCGACGGCATATTCGGCATAGGCTGTCGTGAAGACCATAATGGGGCCCCTGGAGTGGTCCTGCTCGACCGATTTGGCAAAGTCCAAGCCGTTCAAGTCGGGCATGTTGATGTCGAGGAAGATGGCCTCCACCTCCTCGCGATTGACAACCTGCTGGGCTTCAATGGCGCTACGGCACTCGGCGACGAGTTCAAGATATGGAATCTTCTTGATGTAAGACACCAGTTTCCTCAGTGCCAGCGGTTCATCATCTATGGCGATACATTTGATTATATGGTCATTAGTCATTGGGCATTAGTCTTTAGTGTTTAGTAACTGGGCTGGGCGGTCAAAGTCCTCAGGATGCCGTTCGGGCAGGTTCAGCAGCACATCATAGGTATCCTCGCCGACGGTGATGTCCAGCGAGTAGTCAGTGCCGTAGATGAGTTCCAGGCGCTTGGTCACATTGTTCAGCCCCACGCCGCCATATTCATGCTTGGCACCGCTCTTGGTGTTGCGGCAGTGGAACAGCAGGCGCCTGTCTTTCTGCTGGATGTCGATGTCGATGGTCGACGGCTTGTCGTAGGCTACACCGTGCTTGAAGGCGTTCTCCACAAAGGGGATGAACACCAGCGGAGCCAGCACCACATTCTCGGGGCAGGACTCGGGGATGTCCATGTTGACAGTTACCTGGTCGGTGTAGCGCAACTTCATCAGGTTCAGGTACTTTTTCAGGAATGTGAGGGCATTGTTGAACGAGACATACTGCTTGTCGCTCTCGTAGAGCAGGTAGCGCATCATGCGCGACATGTCCACGATGCTGTCCTTGGCCTGCTCGGGGTCGATGTCTACCAGGGCATGGATGTTGTTCAGCGTGTTCATGATGAAGTGAGGGTTGATCTGGTAGCGCAAGTAGTCCAGTTCCTGTTTCAGACTCTGTTCCTTGAGGCGCGCCAGGTACTTCTTCTCTTCCTCGTTCTGGAAATAGCATTTCACACCCAGGTTGGCGCCAATCATCAGCGTCACGATGATAAACATCGAGATGTCGTGCTTGTCGACGGGAGGATGCCCATTGGGCGGAGGGGGAGGCGGCATCTCGCTCTTGGCCACCGATATCAGGGGTTGGCCGTTGGGCTTGTGGGCGCATTGCGCGATCTGGAAAACGACAACCACGGCCACACAGGCTGCGATATAGGCTTTCACATGTTTGTGCTTCACCAGTATGGGGGCGAGCACATGGTTGTGAATCAGAAACACGACAAAAAATACCAACAGGTTGGTCCACGAGTCAACGAGCGAGTGCTGCACCCATGTGCTGTCACTGGAGGCGTCTTCATGTTGGAATATCAGGCTCACCAGTGGCGACAAGAACAATACTATCCACACGATGGCGTAGATGATGGTTTCCTGCTTGGTCTGCTTGTAGAAGATGCTCATGGGCGTTGATTTTGGTTAATCTGGCTAACAAAAATAGATGATTGTGCACAAACGGCAAAATTATTTCAGTGATTCTTGTCATTGCCTCAGTGAAAAGGCAGCCTGTAACAGTGGATGCCGTTGATATCGGTTAAAAACGGGACGCCCCGACACGACACGGGGCGTCCCGTTATGCTTGACAAGGCACTGGTGTTAGCGCCAGATGTAGGTCACGGTGCCGATGCCCTCGGTCATCGTGTTCTTGGGAACCGAGAAGCTCGACTTGAGGGCGGCCTGCTCACAGGCGCGACGCACCTCGGGATGCGATGCCAGCGCTCCGGTGGCTCCGGTGGCTGTGGCCTTGATAACCTGGCCACGCGGGTTGACGGTGACCCTGACGGTCACGGTGCCTGACCACTTGCTGTTGGGAACGGGCTTGGCCCAGTGCTCGAGCGTGTAACCCACGAGCCCGCCGATGCTCGGCTTGCCGGTAAGGACACCCTCGCTGGAGTTGCCGTTGGGCGAACCTTGCTTTCCTCCGCCATTGCCGTTACCCTTGCCGAAGGCGTTTTTCACCTTGCTGTCGGTGGCATTGCTGGTCGAGGTCTTGGTCTCGTTAGCGTTCTTGGCCTTGGTTTCCTTGGCCTCGGCGTTATTGTTTTTGGCTTTGGGTTTCTCGACGACCTTGTCGTTCTGCTTGGTGGGGCCTGACTTCTTGGGCTCGGGCTCCTTGGGCTGTTCCTTTACCTTGTGCGGGGATTCGGTCTTCTGGGTTACCAGCGGTGGCGTCTTCTGGTTGACATCGCCGGCATCCTCCATGTCGTCGGCCTCGATGTCGGGCTCATCGCCCTGCTCGGGCGACGCGCTCTGTTCGCTCGACTGCTCGTCCATGAGGTCGCTCTGAAGGTTCTCCAGGGTGTTGCCCAGCATGACATACTCTCCGCCAAACAAGATGGAGTCCTGTGCCAATTCCATCGGTTTCTGGTCACTCATCGGCTGGTACTGCATCGACAGGCGCAGCATCAGCATGAGCGTCCCCACAGTGATGAGCAGGGTCAGCAACAGGGCCCACAGGCTATCTTTGCGACGATTCTCTTCCATTGTATAATCTTGTTATAGGGTGGCGGCATCACCGGCATCGCCAGCGGGCAATTCTCCTTGCAGAGCCGCGGGCTCCTCGGCGGGAGCGGGGGCAAACGATTTCTCGCTGGGCTTGGTGGCAAGCACGATTTTGATGCCTTGTTTCGAGCCCTTGTCCAGGATCTCGACAATCTTGCCGTAGTTCACTTCCTCGTCGGCATAGACGGCGACAAACTCATTGGGGTTGCCAATCTTGAGTGACTGCATGAATCCCTCGAGTTGCTCGGGGGCTATCGGGGTCAGGTCGCTCTCGCCGGTCTCGGTCGACTGGGTTGCATACATGTTGAGGTCCTTGTCCACATAGATGCGCGTCGACGGCTTGATGGCTGTCTGTTCGCTGCTCTGCGGCAGGTTCACTTCGAGCGCCGACGGGAAGACGAAGGTCGAGGTCACCATGAAGAAGATGAGCAGCAGGAAGATGATGTCGGTCATCGAGGCCATGCTGAACATCGACAGCGTTTTGTGTTGTCTCTTGAGTGCCATAATTTAGTTTTCAGTTTGTAGCTTGATAGCTAGAGTAAACTAAAGCCTAAAATTACTTGGCCGGCTCGTTGAGCAGGTCCATAAATTCCATCGTCTTGCCCTCGAGCTTGTTCATCACCTTGTTGACGCGTGAGGTCAGGTAGTTGTAGGCAAACAGGGCAATAATACCGACAATCAGACCGGCAACGGTGGTCACCAGGGCCTGATAGATGCCGCCGGCAAGTATCGACACATTGCTGTTGTTGCCGGCGCTGGCAAGCTGGAAGAAGGCCTGTACCATACCGATTACGGTGCCCAGGAAACCTATCATGGGAGCACCGGCGGCGGTGGTGGCAAGCCAGTTGAAGCCCTTCTCAAGCTTTGCAACCTCCATGTTGCCCACATTCTCAATCGATACGAGCACATCGTTCATCGGGCGGCCAATGCGCGTCACGCCCTTCTCAATCATGCGCGAATAGGGGGTGTTGGTGTCCTGGCACAGTTTCAGAGCCTGGTCAACATCACCGCGGTGGATGAAGTCCTTGATGCGGTCCATGAAGGACTTGTCCTGACGGTTGGCACGGTTGATGGCGAACAGGCGCTCAAAGAAGATGTAGATGCTC
>ONYP01000090.1 GCA_900322135.1 uncultured Prevotellaceae bacterium | reverse complement strand
CAAGGCGGCAATCAGGTCATCCTCGCTCACTTCGTCCATTTCGCCCTCGACCATCATAATATTATCGTAAGTCGCACCTACCATCAATTCCATGTCAGCTTTCTCAATCTGCTCAAAAGTCGGGTCGATAACGAATTTGCCGTCGATGCGTGCTACGCGCACCTCGGCAATGGGCTCTTCAAAGGGCACATCGCTCACTGCGATGGCTGCCGATGCGGCCAGACCGGCCAGGGCATCGGGGGCGTCAACACCGTCGCTCGAGAACATCAAGATGTGAACGATAGTGTTGGCGTGATAATTGGAGGGGAACAGCGGCCTGAGGACACGGTCCACAAGGCGGGCGGTCAGAATCTCATAGTCGCTGGCGCGGCCCTCACGACGGGTGAAACCGCCAGGGAAACGGCCATAAGCAGAGAATTTCTCCTTGTATTCAACAGTCAGGGGCATGAAGTCCACACCCTCGTCGGCCTCCTTGGCCGAACATACGGTGGCCAACAACATCGTGTTGTTGAGCCTCAATTCAACAGCTCCATCGGCTTGCTCAGCAAGCTTTCCAGTCTGCAGAGTGATCTCGCGTCCGTCACTCAGTACGATGGTTTTGGTAGTAGGTGTCATAAAAAATTACAGGGTAGTAGGTGTCATAAAAAATTACAGATAATAATGTAAAAAATCGCGCAAAGGTACAAAATATTTTCCACATAACCGCCATAAAATCCGTAATTTAAAGACAATTCCACATATTAAAAAAAGAAAACAAGAAACACAAGAAACACAAACCGCTCATTAACAACATTTTAGCAACCAATCAAACAACAAGCATCCGCCACCATCACCTGGCGCGGATGCCCCTCTAACCTCAAAACCGCTCGCGCAGCGAGCACCAAAGCGGATGCCCCTCTAAACTCTAAACTGCGAGCAAAGCGAGCATCTCTAAACTCTAAACTGCGAGCGCAGCGAGCATAAAGCGAGCATCAATGGGCTCGTACTGGGCGGACAGCAAAGCCGTAGTATCGGGAATACCACGCCGAGTGACATGTACTGGATAAACGCAGGCTATTGGCGTCTAGCGTCTCATCGGGGTGAAGCGTTCGGGACCAATAGAAGCCCACATGAGTGTCCTGGAGCGTACGGAGGTAGCGAATACCCGTCTTGGGCAAGAATATGGTGTTACCATTGGGACCGGTGACCAACTGGCCGTTCACCCCGTTTCTTGTGGTATCCTGCCAGTTGCATTGCTCACACAGTTCGTCCATTTGTTCTGCTGACGGCATTCGCCACAACGGGCCCCAATGCACATAGGCGGCATCATCCTCAGGATCCAACTCCGTTTTACCATCGACAGAGCCGTTGTAGCCAAAAGTGCTGTCGGTGCAGTACTTCGTCTGCGTCTTGATGCTGCCCATGCACCACTTGTAGGTGCTCCAGTCATAGACCTCCTTAGGCTCGATTTCTCCCCAGGCGAAGTAGTCGCCGCCATCCTCGGGAGCGCTGGCACCGACATTGCGTGTCGCCCACAGCGTGCCGCTGGGTAGGTCCAGATCGACATAGTCGGGGTCCTGAGGTGTGGGTATACCTCCCTTCAGGATGATGTCGATAAGGGTATTGATGTCAGCAATGGTAACTTCTCCGTCGCTGTTGACATCGGCAGCAGAGGTATAATCACCTCTCAGAATGATGTCGATGGCGGCCATGACATCGGCAATATTGACCTCCTGGTCGGCGTTCACATCGCCTGTATATCGCATTTGACCAGTGGTGACTGCGACAGCACCATGACCCAAGATGCAGATGCCATCACCCTCAAGTCCATAGGCCGACATTGTTGAGGGCACCAAAATGGCAAAAAGCGACAAGATTATTTGTAGTAGTCGCCTCATAATGTGAATGTTTAGAATAATAATTAGGTTGGTCGTCAACTGATTGCTCAAGTAGACAAAGTTAGGCAATGAAATACAATCATGCAAATCTTCTCGGGATTAATCCCGAAAAACGCCCTCCAAAAAGTGTTAAGTTGTTAGAGCGTCCTCCCCCATCGGCAAGAAAAAAAACAGACCCTGTTTCGGGAAAAAACGCCCATGTTGAGAAGAAAACGCCGTTTCTTTGAATCGGCTGGTCTGTAATTCGGAAATTATACCTAAATTTGCCACGACAATTAACCGGATTGACTTAACTTTAATAATAACAAACCAAGTAATGAAGAAATTTTTCATGATGATGCTGGCTGCGCTCGCATGCCTGGGCGTGGCAGCACAAGTTCCTGCGGCCACGACGGTACCCGGCGACCCGATGGCCACGCAGTGCTACACCCTGAGCAACGGCCTCAAGGTGTTCTTGAGTGTCAACCACCAGAGCCCACGCATCACGGCCCACATCGCCGTGCGCACCGGCTCGCGTAACGACCCCGCCGAGACCACCGGTCTGGCCCACTATCTGGAGCACCTGATGTTCAAGGGCACCCAGCAGTACGGCACGAGCAACTATGAGGCAGAGAAGCCCCTGCTCGACACCATCGAGGCCCGCTACGAGCGCTACCGCGTCGAGACCGACCCCGAGCGCCGTCGCGTGATGTACCACGAGATCGACAGCATCTCGCAACTGGCCGCCCAGTACAACATCCCCAACGAGTATGACAAACTGATGGCGGGCATCGGCGGTCAGGGCACCAACGCCTACACCAGCACCGATGTGACCTGCTACACCGAGGACATCCCCGCCAACGAGGTGGACCGCTGGGCACGCATCCAGAGCGACCGCTTCCAGAACATGGTCATCCGCGGTTTCCACACCGAGTTGGAGGCCGTGTATGAGGAGTACAACATCGGCATCGCCCAGGACCAGAGGAAAATCTTCGAGGCCTTGAGCGCCAAGATGTTCCCCACCCACCCCTACGGCACCCAGACGACCATCGGCACGCAGGAGCACCTGAAGAACCCGTCGATTACCAACATCAAGAACTACTTCCACAACTACTACTGCCCCAACAATGTGGCCATCTGTATGGCTGGTGACTTTGACCCCGATGAGGTCATCGCCATCCTGGAGCGCCACTTCGGCAGTTGGAAGCCCAACTACAACCTGACCCGTCCCGAGTTCGCTCCCCTCAAGCCCATCACCGCACCTGTCGACACCACCGTCATTGGCCAGGAAGCCGAGTTCGTGGCCCTGGGATGGCGCTTTGACGCAGCCAACTCCTTGCAGTGCGACACCATGAATGTGGTGGCCGAGATGCTCTCCAACGGCACTGCAGGCCTTATCGACCTGAACCTGAACCAGCCCCTCAAACTGATGGGCGCTGGTGCTTTCACCGATGAGATGACCGACTACTCGATGCTCTTGCTCTTGGGCTATCCCAACGAGGGACAGACCCTGGAGGAGGTGCGTGCGCTCCTGCTGGGCGAGTTGGCCAAACTGCGCGCCGGCAACTTCGACGACGACCTGCTCGTGAGCGTGGTCAACAACAACAAGTTGCAGTACCTGCGCGCCCTCGACAACAACCGGGCACGCACCAGCCAACTGGTCAACGCGTTCATCAACCATGTGGACTGGGCACAGGAGGTCGGCAAACTCGACCGCATGGCCGGTATGACCAAGGAGCAGATTGTGGACTTTGCCAACCGCTACCTGCTGGACAACAACTTCGTGTGCGTGTACAAGCGCATGGGCGTCGACACCACCGAGAAGAAGATTGACAAACCCGCCATCACCCCGATTCCCACCAACCGCGACAAGCAGAGCGACTTCGTGCGCAACATCCTGGGTGAGCAAGTAGAGCCCATCCATCCCCAGTTTGTGGACTACAGCAACGAGATGAGCGTGACCGAGACCAGCAAGAAACTGCCGCTGCTCTACAAGCACAACGACCTGGACGACCTGTTCACCCTGACCTACAAGTATGACTTCGGCAACACGGGCGACAACCGCTACGATATCGCCCTGAGTTATCTGGACTACCTGGGCACCAACAAGATGAGCGCCACCGAGTTCAAGCAGCGCCTGTACAAACTGGCCTGCAATGTGTCGTTCAATGTGACTGACAACGAGACCTACCTGACCCTGAGCGGCCTGAGCGAGAACATGCCCGAGGCTCTGAAACTCGTCGAGGACCTGATGCAGAACGCCAAGGTCGATGAGGAGGCCTACAAGAGCATGGTCGATGTCATCATCAAGAGCCGCAACGATGCCAAGAGCAGCCAGGACGAGTGCTTCAGCCGCCTGAACGAATACGGCATGTATGGCCCCTACAACGAGTACACCAATATCCAGAGCGAGGAGCAACTGCGCAACATGAAGCCAGGCTTCCTGCTCGACCTCGTCAAGGACCTGCGCAACATGGAGCACACCGTGCTCTACTACGGTCCCATGACCCAGAAGGAACTGAACAAGTGCCTGAGCAAGGTCCACAAGACCAAGAAGAACCTGAAACCGGTGCCCACCAGCATCCCCTACGCGGAGCAGACCACTCCTGAGACCGAAATCCTGCTGGCTCCCTACGAGGCCAAGAACATCTACATGGTACAGTACCACAACGAGGGCACCCAGTGGAAGCCTGAGCACGCCGCTGTAATCAACCTGTTCAACGAGTACTTTGGCGGCGGCATGAACGGCATCGTCTTCCAGGAGTTGCGCGAGGCACGCGGTTTGGCCTACTCGGCTGCCGCCTACTATCGCCAGCCAAGCGAGTTGCCCCACCCCGAGTATGCGATGACCTACATCATCACCCAGAACGACAAGATGATGGACTGCATCAACGAGTTCAACAACATCGTGGGCACCATCCCCCAGAGCGAGACCGCCTTTGCCCTGGCTAAGGAGTCGCTGATGAAGAAACTCGCCAGCCGCCGCGTGGTGCGCGGTTCCGTGCTCAACAGTTACCTGCAGGCCAAGCGCATGGGTCTGGACTACGACATCAACTCGGTAGTCTTCAACGCCCTGCCGGGCCTCACGCTCGACGACATCGTCAAGTTTGAGCAGCAGTCGATGGCAGGTAAGCCCTACCGTTACCTGATCCTGGGCGACGAGAAGGAACTCGACATCGAGTCCCTGGAGAAGATCGCTCCTATCCGCCGTCTGACGCTCGAGGACATCTTCGGGTATTAAGCCTTTAGCGATTAACTGTTAGCATTTAGGCTTAGAAAAATATGACATGTCAGGGTCCTTAAGGCCGTTATCGGCCTTAGGGACCTTGACTTTTACGACCGAAATGATTGACATTCTCCAATTATTTTGTATATTTGCGACTGCAAAACGACTCCAATTAACCACAAAAAATACTACTACACGATGAAAAAGATTATCTTATTGTTGGCATGTGTTATTGCCGCATTGAACGCCAACGCCGAAATTTCGGTCTGTAATGTGCTCCCCGACGAGAACGGCCATTTCGAGTGCCCTTACATCAAGAGTGGTACTATCACTTGGGACAAGGCCAGCAAAACCCTCACGCTGAACAATGCCGTGGTCGAATACATCACCGATAATGTATACGACTACGTTTATCCCATCCGTGTCACCGAAGACGCGACCATCGTGGTCCACGGGGATTGCAAATTGCTCACTAACGGATTCTCGGCAATTTATACCCACAGTTATGAAATGAAGTACATCACCATTACCGGTGATGGCAGCCTTTCCACCTCCAGCACGTGGATTGACATTTTCCTCTATTGCGCGCGGCTCACCATCAAGGACATCTATCTGGAGACCATCAACGGCATTGCCGAGAACGGAAACGGCGTCAATGTCGCTCTCACGTTCGACAATGTGGAGGCCTATATCAAAGGGAGTGTTGAACGCATCGGTGAGGGCATCACCTTTGTCAACTGCTCCATCACCTACCCCGCCGACGCCTACATCTCTGAATATGTAGGCTATGGCTATGCCATCTATTATGGCAACGGTAACATTCCTGACCACATCATCATCTCGCGCAATGGCGACAACCCCGGCGACGTGAACGGTGACGACGAGGTGAACATCGCCGATGTCAACGCCCTCATCGACATGATCCTGAGCGGCAACCACAGCGCAGCAGGCGATGTCAACGAGGACGACGAGGTCAACATCGCCGATGTCAACACCCTCATCGACATGATCCTGAAACAATAAATAACATATTTGGCTATGAAGATTTCTTTACATTTTCCCCGCTTGGCGCTGCTGGCGCTGACTGTGTTGATTGCCGCTTCGACGGCTATGGCCTACGACTTTGAGGTCGGCGGTATCTACTATGGCATAGGGAGACCCAATGAGGTCTCTGTCACCTACAAGGACCAGAACTACAACTCGTACTCCGGTGCCGTCACCATCCCGTCAACCGTGACTCACCAAGGAACGACCTACACGGTGGTAAGCATCAGCATGTCTGCTTTTTATCATTGTACCGAATTGACGAGCGTGACGCTTCCCAACTCGATTCAGAGTATCGGCAGTTCAGCCTTTGCGGGATGTACCGCATTGACCGGCATCACGATTCCCAACTCGGTCACCGAAATCGATTATGACGCTTTCAGCAACTGCACCGCTTTGAAAAAGGTGGTTATACCCAATTCTGTCACCTCGCTCGGCTATTATGCTTTCGAGAGGTGCTTCTCACTTGAAGAGGTGACCCTGAGCAATCAACTCGAATCCATCCAGTCACTGACCTTCTATGGCTGCACCAGCCTGAAGTCAATCACCATTCCCGCAGCGGTCAAGATTATCGAACACCAGGCATTTGAGAACTGCGTTAGTCTTGAAAGTGTCACTTTGTCTCAAGGACTTGAGCAGATCTTGGATTTTGCCTTCCGTTCTTGTGAAAGTTTGCAACAAATTACCCTCCCCAACACGCTAACCAAGATAGACTCTCAAGCCTTCCGTGAGAGCGGCCTGAAGAGCATCACCGTTCCCAACTCGGTGAAAACCATTGGCTCATTCGCTTTTTATGAGTGTCAAGATCTGCAACAGGCCATAATCGGGGACGGTGTAACCGAAATCGGGGAATACGCCTTCTACAGGTGCGTTGAGATGACGACGCTCACCCTGGGCAATCATCTGGAAACGATCCGCAATTACGCTTTCAGCGGCTGTAAGAAACTGGCCTCGGTGACTATTCCGAACTCTGTCAGCACTTTAGAGACCGAAGCCTTCTCCTTTTGCAATCAGATGAACAGTGTCGTTATTGGAAATGGGGTTACTGAAATCGGCGAACACGCGTTCCATGAATGTGTAAACTTGACCAATCTGGTTATCGGCAATAGCGTGACCACGATTGGAAACTTTGCCTTCCATGCCTGCTCTTCCCTCACGAGCGTGAACATCCCCAACTCGGTACAGACCATCGGAAATTGCGTATTCAATCAATGTCAGGGCATAACAAAACTCTCCATTGGCAGTGGTGTAACATCGATTGGATATGGAGCCTTTTCCGCTGCTTGGAAACTTGCCTCTATTACCTGTAATGCAGAAACGCCTCCGTCGTTTGCGGCCGATAATGGCTGGAGTTACTTCAACTATAATGTCTATGAACAGGCTACGCTCTATGTACCGGGAGCATCTGTTTCCAGGTACAAAAATGCCGAGATCTGGAAAGATTTCACCAACATCAAGGCCATCCCCGACATCATCCCTGGCGATTTGAACGATGACGGCGAGGTCAACATCGCCGATGTCAATGCCCTCATCGACATGATCCTGAGCGGCAACAACAGCGCAGCGGGCGATGTGAACGGTGACGGCGAGGTCAACATCGCCGATGTCAACGCCCTCATCGGCTTGATCCTGTATCAGTAAGCAAAAAAGCAACCGCAACAATCAGGGCCCTTAAAGTCACACACGACTCTAAGGGCCCTAACCATATATCTTAAGGACAACCCCTAACTCCTAACCCCTAACATCTAACTCTTTTATCGCTTTCTTGCAGATACCCTCGTGACGCAGCACCATGTAGACGAGCAGGATGTTAAGCACCACGATTTCAAAGACGAAGTACAGCCAGGGCACATTGCACAGCACTGCGATAAAGCAGGCGATGATGCGCGTGTTGAAGGTCAGGATGTTGGTATACTTCATCAGCGGCAGACTCAAGCCACGGAAGTAGTCGCGGAACTCCTGGCTGGGCACGCCGTCCTCGCCATAACGCTCGTTGAGCGCAGCACGCAGGCGCTGCATGTTGGGCGTCAGGCGCTCCTGATTGGCCGTATAGCCGCTGTAGAAGAACAACGGCAACTTGCTCCAGAAGTTGCGGCCCCATTCCAGTTGGTGGTACTGCTCGCTCAGTTTAGCGGCACTGTCGAGTTCGCTGCCCTGCTGACCCTTGAGGAAGAACAGGTGGAACTGACGGTAGCAGTCGGCCATCGCGGCCTGCAGGGCATGGCTCAGGCCCGAGCCAATGCCCAGTGCCCAAATCATCCACTGATACTCGGCAAAGAAGTGCTCACCCGTCAAGGCGTCGCCGAAGTCTATCTCACGGAACACGAGCGCAAAGCCGATGGCAGCAAACCAGAAGTCGCCGCTCACGCCGTCCAGGATGCGCCCCATGCGAGAGTACTGCTGCGTCAGACGCGCCAACTGGCCGTCGGCGCTGTCAAAGGTGTCGGCCCAGGTAATCAGCAGCATACCGACCCAGTTGAGCCATGCCAGATAGGGCTGCCCGAAGTACAACATCACGCCGCCGGCAACACCCATAAAGATGCTGGCCACGGTGATGGCATTGGGGCTCACGCCCAACTTGGCGAACAGCTTGGCCCACAGGAAACCCAGCGGGCGGTGGAAATGCAGGTCAAACCACTCCTCGGTGTCCGACGACTTGAGCGATGCCTGATATTCTTCTTTTAATGTCATGTTTTTCGATTGTAAGTTTTAAGTTTTTAGTTGTAAGCAGGTTACTATCGCCTGAAGTACCCACTAACTCCTAACTTCTCACTCCTAACTCCTAACTCCTAACTGATTAAAGTCCCATGTGGGCCTTGGCGCGGGCCAGCACGGCCTTAGCAATGTGGGGAGCCGACTCGTTGCGGCACGGCGCGAAGCTGGGCCAGTCGTTAAAGTCGATAATACGGATGGTGCCGTCGGGATCCACGATGCAGTCGCCACCGTAGATGTCGACATTGAGTTCCTCGGCAGCGCGGGCGCAGATGTCCTTCAGTTCTTTCAGGTCGATGTCGATGCCCTGGCTGTGGCCGTTCACCTCTTCCCAGCCATACTTGCTGTGACCCTCGTCAAAGGGGTAGAACCAGTAGAAGAACTGCGAGTTCTTCACGCCGTAGAACTTCACCAGGTCACCCACCAGGTGCACATTGATCACAGCACGCGTGATGCCGCGGTAGAAATACTCCTGAAGCACCTCCTGGGCCTCCTCGGGGTGGCGCACATAGCTCACATCCTCCTTGTGCATCGCGTGGAAGTCGCCGCGCTTGATCCAGCACGACTTGAAGCCCGCCTTCTTCAACTGCCCCTTGATATTCTCGTTGGTGTTGACAATCAGGCTCTCGGGATAAGGGATGCCGTTGCCCAGCAGGATGCGCGTCATGCGCTCACGCGTGCAGTTCTCGATGCCGTAGCCCGAGTTGATGACCAGTTTACCCTCGTCCTCGAGGCGTTGCAGCTTGGCGATGCTCTCGCGCTCGCGGCACATGGCCAGCACCACGGGCTCCTCGATGTCAGAGTTGTTGAACTGCTCCTCGCTGTAAACATTCACTTGGCAGCCACGCTTGCGCAGCTGCTCGGCCACCAGGTTGAAGATGGCGGTGTCGTTGCCGATATGGTTGGGCGAATACGCCCCTGCGCGCATCACGCCCGCAATAGTAATGTCTGCCATTGTTGTTGACTAGTATTTGATGGTCGCGGGCAACACTGCCCGACATAACGAACTGCAAAGTTACAAAATAATGTGATAGCGTTCCGAAAAAAAGCAGAAAAAACACCGAGGACATCATTTTTGAAGCTTTTTTTGAAAAAAATTCAGCCAAAATGCTTGCCAGTATCAAAAATTGCACTACCTTTGCAGTCGCTATTGCGAAAAATACTTTCAGCTAGCTTTTTCAGCTAGCTTCCGGAGAGGTGGGTGAGTGGCTGAAACCAGCAGTTTGCTAAACTGCCGTAGGGGTAACTCTACCGCAAGTTCGAATCTTGTCCTCTCCGCATAACACGGGTTAAGCGTTTGACAATCAGACGATTAACCCGATTTTTTTGTTTTTACTGGGACACCATAGGGACAGTAAAATTTGATTATCAACTTGAGACATTTTTTTGAGGTGCAAGAAAGACCGACAAAAAATGTTAAAAAAATGTCGTATCTTACAAGACGGAACACAGCAACTGAAGCATTAGGATTTACCTATCCAAGGCTTCATGAAGGTAAAAATTGGTATGTCGATTTCTTTGCACTTGACCCCGCAACTGGTCTAATGCGCCGCAAGAAATTTATGTTAAACAACCTGCCCAAGAAAACCGAAAAAAGGCGCAAAGCAGCAGAAATTATCGAGGCTATAACACGAAAACTCAGGACAGGTTGGAACCCTTGGGTCAATTCCCAGGAGAGCCGTGGGTTTACTTTATTATCAGATGTTCTCGAACGCTACATGGAATATATCGAACGAAAATCGAGGACAAAAACGAAGCATTCCTATCAGTCGCGCGTGAACATTCTTAATCAGTATCTTTCCTCCTGTGTGCTTCCTATCAAATATGCCTATCAGTTTGATGGGGCATTCGTCAACGACTATCTAGATTGGCTCTATCTTGATCGAGGAGTGAGCGAGCGCACAAGGAACAATTATCGTGGCTGGTGCTACAGCTTTGCAGAGTTCCTCGTCTCGCGCAAGTACATCGAGACCAATCCCGTTGACCACATCCCAGCATTGGACGAGAAGAAGAAACACCGCAAGGATTTGTCACCCACGGAACTCCAGCAGATGCGACTACATCTGCAGAAGGAGGACAAGTTCTTCCTCCTTGCCTGCTACATGGAGTACTTCACGTTTATCCGTCCCACAGAGCTATCCTACCTTAAGTTGGGCGACATCAGTTTGAAGGATAAGACGGTGTTTGTTAGCGAGGACTTCAGCAAGAATAAGAAGAGTGCAAAAGTGGCGCTGAACGACACCATCATCAAGCTGATGATCGAACTCGGTGTCCTCTCGAAGCCTACCCACTTCTTCCTGTTCGGTAAGAACTTCAGGCCTGCGGCTGAACGCAGCAACGCTGACCAATACAACCGCAGGTGGAAGAAGATGCGTGAGGCGCTCGGTTGGGGCGACGAGTACCAGTTCTATTCGCTGAAGGATAGCGGCATACGCGACCTGGCCAACGAGCAGGGTGTGGTGGTCGCCCGAGATCAAGCACGCCACAGCGATGTAAGCACGACGAATCGCTATATCCAAGAACACAACATGCAGGTGCATGACGAGGCCAAGCAGTTCAAGGGGGCTCTTTGATGATTAGCCTAGGCCTCTTCTACTCCGCTTAACTGCCTTGGACCTTGAAAAAAGTCCCACGAAGTAACTGCGACATTCCATCCTCCGTCGATGTGGAAGACGGAGCGGACGTTGGGGATCTTGTCGGCAAGGAAGGAGAAGGTGTATTTCTTCTTCTGGTCGACGGGATAGAAGGTGTCGCGCTCAACGCCCTGGCCGTAGGCGGCGTTGTTGATGCGCAACGAACAGGTCTTGCCGCTATTGATGCGATTCCAGGTGACCGAGAGAACGCCCGAGTTGCTGTTGGGAGTCGGGGCGTAATAGGAGTAATCGAGGTCGAAGGTGTCCGTCCAGGGATGCGGGTGTCGGGGCGAGAACATCATGTAACTGCCCCACCAGAAGGCGACAAAGAGTTTGTCGAAGACGGCTCCGCTCTTCTCCCGCTTCCCGGCGCTGACCGTGGGCAGGGCGCCCCACTGGATGGGCACGTCCTGGTCCACCTTCTCCGACGAATGGGGGCGGCCTGTGTGCGACTGGTTGGAGTAGGCGTTGTCGCCCTCTCCCGTCTCGCCGCACTCGAGGAACGGGACGAGGCCGATGACATCGTCCGTTTCGTCGAGCCAGGCGGGAACGATCTTCATCTCATCCATATCGTCGGGGTTGTCCCTGTCGATGATCAGCGGGCCGAAGCGGTTGATGGGTACAAGTCGGGTGACGTTGCCCCAATTGTCCCATTCCTCGCGGCCTCCGCTGCGGTATTTCACCCGTTTCATCACCTCAAGCACGAAGTAGGTGTCCACGTCCTGCGCGTAGTGCAGTCCCCACACTCCGCCGCTGTCGGGAACGGCCTCCTGCCGGACGTTGCTCGAGATCAGGGCGTTGAGCGTGGCGTGGGTGGTACACCTTACCGTGCCGTCGGCCTTGGTCATCTGGTCGATGTACCACTGGCAGTTGTAGATGTTGTCAAGGCGGTGGCCACCTGCGGCGTAGCCCTGGTTGAGCATCGCCTTGTAGCCG
>ONYP01000093.1 GCA_900322135.1 uncultured Prevotellaceae bacterium | reverse complement strand
CGGCTATGTGAGCCTCAACAAGGGCGAGACCGGCGACATCCCCTTCAGGTTTGTACCCGCCGAGGCCGGCACCTACACCCTCACCTTCTCGTGGAACGAGGACGGCAGCAACCCCTTGGCCACCCGCACCGTCAGCATCAACGCGATGCCTGCCGCCAACCTGGGTATCGACATCGAGGTGCTCAATGTCACCAGCAACAACCCGAGGACCATCACCAGCCGCCAGTTTGCCCTCAAGGCCACCATCACCAACAACGGCACGACGACCTATGACGAGGACATCCTGGCAAGACTGTGCAAGCGCACCAACGGCACCAGCGGCACGGCGGTGCAGGTGCAGACCAAGCACCTGACACTCGCTCCCGGCGAGACCACCACGATGGACTTCGCACTCGACAATCTCATCGATGGCTGGTACTACTTCGTCTGGATTTCCTGCTACAGCGAGGGCACGATGGTCAATGTCGAGGGCACTTCTTCCTATCTCATCAACTTCCCCGAGGAGCCGGATTTCATCCCCGGCGATGTGAATGGTGACAAGATGGTGGACATCAACGATGTGACGACACTGATCGACAAGGTGCTCGGCATCGATATCGAGCTGGACTTGCAGGCTGCCGACTACAATATGGACAGTAAGATAGACATCAATGATGTCGTTGACCTCATCGAGCGTGTGCTCAACGGCGCTACCTCGCGTTGACACGGCCGACGATGCCAAGTTGGCACAATGACCACAACCAGTGTCTAACTGAATATGCCATAAGTCGCGCGTCCCACCGCAATGGGGCGCGCGACTTGTCCTGAAACCGCAAGATAAGGCAGACAAGTCACCTCAAAGACAATCTTTTAGGTCCCAAATAAAAACAATATCTATTGATAGAAAATATCAGCGGTTTTATCATGCATTTTCACACAGCAGATAAAAAAGCGCGGCAAAAAGTTTTACATTAAGCCAGATTGTCGTAAATTTGTGACATTAAAGCAATGTCCATAAAGACCTTACGGTCACAAAGAGTTAAAGCAATGAACAGGAGAGAAATGATCAAGATGACGGGTGCTGCGGCCATGGGGGCCACGGTGCTGGGACTGCCTGTGGGCGCAAATGCCCAGGAGAGTAACAACGGCAATGGCGGAAACGCCACCAAGCGACGCCTGAAGGTGCTGGCCATCGGTGCCCATCCCGATGACCCCGAGACCTGCTGCGGCGGCACGGTGTGCCTGCTCACCGAGGCGGGTCATGAGGTGGTGTGCGTGTACCTCACATCTTCATGAGCCAGGTCGACGGCAACACCGAGGTCAACCTGGAGCGCTACAAGGAGATGCGCGAACTCATCGACCGCGAGAACCCCGACATCGTGCTGACCCACTGGCCCCTTGACGGCCATCGTGACCATGCCTGCTGCGGCATCCTGGTGATGGACGCCTGGCGACGGCTCGACCGCCGCTTCAAGCTGTTCTACTTTGAGGCGATGTCGGGCACTCAGAGCCAACTGTTCCACCCCACCCACTGGGTCAACATCGAGAGTGTGCTCGAGCGCAAGCACAAGGCCTGCAACTGCCATGTGAGCCAGCACATGGACGATATCTACGAGTGGCACGGCGCGATGGAGAAGTTCCGCGGCCTGGAGTGCCGCTGCAATGCCGCCGAGGCCTTTGTCCAGCACATCGACGCCCTCCCCACCCTCTAGTCTTAACGACAAGAAAGACAACACTATATTAAAGCGTGGCCCAGGTCAGTTCCCGAGCCACGCTTTTTATAGTGTTGGATGTTTCTGTTAGAAGGTGAGGGTGAGGCCTGCCATGAAGCCGATGCGCTGTGCACCCATGCCGTAGAGGAGGTCGTAGCGGCGGTTCAACAGGTTGTGGGCCTTGAGCCAGAGGGCGACATTGCTGTTGAGGCGGTAGTTGGCTCCTGCCGTCAGGTTGATGACATCGTCCATGTCGATAAAGGTATAGGATTGTGCACCCGTTTCAGGGTCGGCACTGCTGAACAGCGCCATGCGTCCGCCACGGTACTCGAGACCGGCCTCGAGCGTCAAGGGACGCCAGGGGTGCACCTTGATGTCGAAGTTGCCGACGGTGGAAGCGCGGTCCACTCCCAGCTTGTAGTTGTTGTAGTGCTTGTCGCTGTCGAACAGCTTGTCGTCGTGCGGGGCATACTTGAAGGCCGCCTTGGCCTCGATGAGCGAGCGGTACTTGTAGCCCAACTCGAGGTTGAAGTAATAGCCCTGGCCATCTATAACCAAATAGGTGGACATCATGCCTCGGTCAAGTGCATGCATGGCATAGGCGCTCCTGTAGCAGATACCGGGCTGGTCCTTGACGATGGCATAGCCTACCGATGCACGGGCACTGAAGCCCTGGAAGGGACCCACCTTGACACCGAGTTCGGCATCGAGCGGAGTGTAGATGCTGCCGTACATCAACAGCGGCAGGTCATAGCGGTAGTTGTAGTAGTGGGTGGGCACGCGGTAGCCCAGGTTCTTGCCGCCAAGGGCGTTGGCAAACACGGTGAAGCCGTCGACGAGGGCAAGGTTGAAGCGCACATTGGGCGAGAGGCGGAAAGCAGCACCGTCGCTGAAGCTGATATGGCCATTCAACCCCAGCTGCAGCTTGTACATGTCGCCACGGATGGTGTAGGTGGGCGAGAGGGTAATCATTCCCACCTCGTCAAACAGGTCGTTGGCGGCAGTTGACTTGGCCTTGGTGCCGCGGCGCAGGTATTCGCCCTTGATATTCAAGCCGGCAGTCGCCAACTCGGTGATGTCATAGGTGCCACCCAGATTCAGAACGCCCCAATTGTCGTGGGCACCATGCTTGTACAGGTCGCTGAACGACTTGTCATAAGCCGCATGACCGTACTGCAATCCCACATTATAGAACAAGGGATTGTCACGCAGCATGAAGCGGCTCCTCCAGCCTGCATTCACATTAAAGTCAAAGAAGGTCTGCTTGTCGTTCTTCCAGTCATAGGAGCCCTTGGTTATCGAGAAGGGAATCCCTATAGGCAGATCGGCAGGGTCTATTCCCAGCGTGTTCCAGCCGCCATAGTAGTTGTAGTTGTCGACATGGAACTGGGCGCCCAGGGTGAGCGAACCTTTCTCCATGGCCCGGCTGTAATCCACACCCAGGATATTGTCGTTGAATTGCTGCTTGTTGCGGTTAGCGGGGTCGGTAATCAACTTGGTAGAGTTCTTGCCTGCCCAGGTGCTGTTGTGGTTGAGCCACACGCCCAGTTTCTCGCGCTCGTCGTTAAGGATGCGGTAGCCGAAGTCCATGCGGAAGTTGGCCTGTGTTCCCGCCCCGATGTCGAGATAGCCGCGCTGGTCGCTGAAGTTGTGGGCCGTGCGGTAGCCATAGGGCAGCAAGGTGGGGATACTGGTGGGCACCTCGATAGGCGATGTCAAGTCGCTGTAGCCCAGTTGGGTCTTCTGTCCCGTTGTGCCGGGTTTCTTGACCTTGGGGAGCTCGTTCTTCTTGACAGTTTTTTTCTCAAGGGGTGCCACATCCTTCTCGAGGACAATTTCCTTGTTCAAGTTCTTGTTGTCCTGTGCAAATGTCACGCCGCAGGTGAATGCGGCCAGCAACATGGCGATATATATCTTTTTCATCTTCATAATATAATGTGTGATGATGACAATTAATGCGGTTTAAGGGTTAGTTCTTGCTCTTGGTGCTCTTGGCGCCTTTCTTCTTGCCGTTATCGGTGCTGGAATTGCCGGTTGAGTTTCCGTTGCCGCCTTTCCACTTGTTGAGGCGGGCGTCAATCTCGTTGAAGATTTCCTTCTCCTTGCCGGGGTAGTTGCTCTTGAGGCTCTGCAGGTACTCACGCGCCTGGGTCACATTGCCCTGCTTGTAATAGACATCGGCGAGGGTCAGGAAGCTCTTGGCCAACCAGTAGTTGTGGGGAGTGCCCGACTCGATGAGGGCGTTGACGGTCTGCTCGGCGCCCTTGTAGTTACCCAGCTCATACTGCATGCGCGAGAGTTCATAAGAAGCCTGTGCGCCATACTCGCTGTTCGGGTCCTTGGCCAGGTTGCGGAACACGGTCTCGGCATCCTTGGCGTTGCCCAGCTGTGCCAAGGCAAGGCCCTGGTCGAGCGTTACTTCTTTTTCCTCGTTAACGGTGAGGCCGCCACGGTTCAGCAGCGTGGTCGCCGTGAGCTTTACCTCATTCCAGTTGCCCATCTGCTTGGCGACACGCAGGGCACCCAATTGTGCCAGCGTGCGGTTGTCCTCACTGGAAGCGCGGTCGGCCAGGTCCTTATAGCTCTGAAGGGCGGCCTCATAATTGCCCTGCCGCATGAGGATGTCGCTGCGCATGGCGATGGCATCCTGGGCATAGGAAGCGTCACCGCCGCCCTGGAGAGCCTGGTCGATGGCGTTCATGGCCTCGTTGTAGTTACCCTTGCCATAGTGGTAGCGGGCAATGTAGTAGCGGGCCTTGGGGAGATAGGCACCGGCAGGATAGTCCTTGATGTACTGCTGCATCTTGTCGATGCTGGGACGGTCGCTGATGGCGGCCTTCTCGGCGGCCTCGAAGGTGAGGCGCTCAACCTCGTTGATGTCAATCTTGGGAGCGTTGGGCACACTGCTGAGGAACTTGCCGAACTCCGACAGCTGGCCGCGGTCGGCATAGATGAGTTTCAGGTCCTCGGCAGCAGCTTGGGCCTCGTCGCTGGTGGGATATTGCTTGATGACCTTCTTGTAGGCCTCGATGGCGGCATCCTCCTTGCCGAGCCCCTTGTTGACCAGCGCCGTCTGCAGCAGTCCCTTGCGGGCCTCGACGCTCTTGGGATAAGCCTTGAGCAATGCGTTGTAGGTATCGAGGGCGTCGTTGTTCTTGCCCATCAGGGCCTGAGCATTGGCTTTCTCGAGCATAGCCTGCGGGATGAGGTCGCTCTTGGGATAAGCCTTGATGAGCGCATCCAACTGCTGAACCTCATCGGCATACTGTCCGCTCATGCCCATCATGACAGCCTTCTTGTACATGGAGTTGTCACCCGTGTTGTTCTTGTCGGCCTTGATTGCCTGGTCATAGGACTGCTGAGCTCCTGCAAAGTCGCGGGAGTAGTACTGCGCATCACCGATGCCCTGATAGGCGCTGGCTACCAGCTCGCTGGACAGCTGCTTGCTGGCGATGGCATTCTGGAGGGCCGTCTTGGCCTCGGCATAACGCTTCTGGTCCAGCAGGCTGAATCCCAGGTTATACTGAGCCAAGCCGTAGTTCTCGTCGTTTTTGTCGGCAGACTTGATGTACTCCTGCTGGTATTTTGACGCCTCCTTGTAATTGCCTGCACGGTATTGCGTCTCGGCCAGCCACAGGCGGCTCTCGTTCAAGGCCGTCTTGTCATAGTTGCCCACCTCGATAGCCCTCTTGAAGTAGTCGGCAGCCTCGTTGTTGCGGTTATTGTTCAGCGCCTGAACGCCCAGGTTGTAGAGGACATTCTGCTTGGCCTTGAGGACCTTGGCTCCAGGCTGCTTGATGTGGTTGATGCTCGTCAAGGCCCGCTGATAGTCGGTCGTGCTCATATAAGCGTCCACGAGATAACCCTCCACATTGTCCTTGTAACGGGAGTTGGGATACTCGTTGAGGAAGTCCTCAAACAGGTCGATGCTCTTGTCAAACGGCGTGCGTGCGCCCTTGCTCAAGCCGACTGCATAGTTGTAGTAGGCCGTCTCGCGGACATCGCGGTCACAGGTCATCGTGGCAGCCTGCTGGAACGCCATGTTGGCACCGTTGATGTCGCCCAGCTTGCGCTTGGCCTGTCCCATATAGAGGTAGGCGCTCTGCGTCAAGGCATCGCTGCCGTCGGTGACATGGAGCATGTCGTTCACAACGGCCTCATAGTTGCCATTGCGGTAGTCGAGCACACCCATCGTGTAGGCTGCGGTGCGGTAGGGCTCGCCCTCGGGGTTGTCGAGATAACGGCGCAGGTAGATGCGGGCCTGGTCGTCGTTGCCCAGGTGGTAGTAGCTCTCGCCCACCAAGCGGTTCAGCTCGGCATCAAAGTAGTCGTTCTGGTGCTCGGCCAGCAGTGCCTTACCCTGGTCGATGACCTGACTATAGCGTTTCTTGTTGTACTCGATCTGGGTGAGGTAGTATTGCGACTGGTAACCCAGCTCGCTCTCCTGCGGGATTCGCGAGAACTTCTCCTCGGCAGCGTTGTAGTCGCCCTGGGCGTAGTCCAGATAAGCCTTGTAGAACTCGCTGGCGCCGCCATATCGCGGGCTCTTCTCGAGGTTGTAATACTGCCGCTCGGCCTCACGGTAGTTGCCCAGGCGCAGGTTGCTGTAGGCACGGCGGTACTCGAGGTCCTCGTCGCTGTTCAGGTCCAACGCGCGGTTGCGCACGAGCGAGTAACTCAACAGGGCGCTCTCCCACTGTCCACGGTAGAAATAGTAGTTACCCACCTTCATCTGGGCTTCCATCGCCAGCGGTGATGCGGGATAACGCTCGATGAACTGCTGCAGCAATGCCAGGCTGGCCTCGTCGCCCTGCTCAAAGCGGCTCATGGCGATGTAGTAGTCGGCCTGCTCACGCATCGACGCGTCGGCGGGCAGCTGCTTCATGTGCTCGAGCTGGTCGATGGCACCCACATAGTTGTGCGATTGGTACATCTGCAGGCCGCGCTCGAGATAGCCGGCGGCCGCACTGTTCATCACGCCAGGTTGACCCATGGCGACCACAGGGGTAGCCACAAGCACTGACATCAAGACTCTTTTAATCTTTTTCATTATGATGCTATTTAGTTATTTTCCAGAGAATTAGCGCTCCACGAGAGGGGTCGCCGCAGATTTCACATTAATAATAACTGCAAATTTAGCCATAAATTGCCATACGGCAGCCACACATCTTCTAAAATAATCCTAAAGGGTGCTAAATAATTGCTAAATGCCTATTGCTGTGTCGCAATGCGGTTTTCATGCAACACCCTCGTCTAAAACAACGACCGCCCTGCCAGGGGGAAAAGTAAACAAATTTCGAATAAGTTTAAGTTCTGTCCACAATTTTTTGGATGCCAAGGCGTTATATTAATGTTAGCAATTCTAAACCCTTAACATCATGAAAAAGATTTTATTCACATTGGTATGCTTGTTGGCGCTTGTCGCCTGCAGTGATCACGACGAGCCCACTCCCAGCAATGACCCGACAAGCATCTATGTCACCGTCACGGACAACGGAATCGATTATATCTATAGTCTCGAGGGCGATTTAATCTATCAGGCCGACCCAGACTGCTCCATCAAAAACATGGCCGCCGGCGGTCAGGACTGGTATGCCCTCGTCAAGTCCAAAAGGAGTGATGACATTGTGGTCAAGAATGGCACCGCCATCTACACGACCCCGAGAACCGTCCTCTATCTGAGAGCGGGAAATGATGGCTACTATACTCTTGAAAAGGAGCCTCTGTACACCGACGGCCCAGAATACCCATCTGAATGGGGCGGCATCTGGGGTGTGTACCGGAACGGAGCGCTGCTCTATGACTTGGGCACATGGAACGGCGCGCCTTTTCAGGACATGCAATTGCATCAAGCCCCGAGCGGACAAACCGACATCATCATCTATCGCACGGGCGGCAATAGCGGCAATATGCCGTGGGTGAACGGAAAAGAGTTCCAGATTCCCGAAAACATTCCAGGGGAGATACTCGGTTACGATATCGAAAACAACGAGACACTGCTCGCCTATCGCCTGACCATCGAGGAAAATGATGGCATCACGTTCAAAGATAGGATTTATTGCATGTACAATGGCCAAACCTGGACGCTCAATGATGATTTCTCATTCGGCCAAGCATTGCTAGATAAAGGCAACACCTACATCTTAGGCGATACTTACCATGATGAAGACCATACACGAAACTCAACACCCATGATCATCATCAATGGAAAAGAGAAAAAGATTGACACGGGAGGAGACACACACCAATATACTCTAAAGTTGCTCGTCCACAACAGCAGTACCTATGTGTTGACACACAACAATATAAAAGGTCACTCATTTTTCTACCGTGACCTGAAACCGCTTGACACCGGCAGCATCTTCCTGCAGTCTAAGGGGCAGAAAGTCAAACTTGGCGACATTCTATTCTATGATTTCATCGTAGTGGACAAACCCATCAACAATCAGTAAGCAGATTGCCTGTCAAGACAGACGTCTAAACAATACCCCCTATTCATTTTCTGACACGCTGGGCATGATGAAGGGCTACAGTTCTGAGACGGGAACGGGAATAATACCGACACAACTGTTACAATGCCGGCATATCAACATCAACGCGCCAGACACACCGACCGCCCTGCGGCCAGGTTGTTCATCAAACTTGAATAGAACCCGGCCGCAGAGCGGATTCAGGTCGAGTGAGACCTTATTCTAAGACGGCTGACCGCAGTTCTGAGACGGGAATGGGGATGATGAACGGATCAGGATCGTCGGGGGAATCCATCATCCGGAATTCCATATCATAGCCCAATGTCAAGACCACACAGAAGAAAGTCAACCAATCAAACTCGTCCTCGTCTTTGACAGGTCCGTCGAGAAGGCCGGAGGCGCTAATCAGCATTCCATAACCCAAGTACTCCAGATCCTCCTTGCCGTCAACAGAGTTGGCAATGTCAGCCTTCACTGCAGGTTCATCAACAAACGTTGCAATCACCTTGGTGTCTTCACGCCAGATGCGGTTGGGATTGCCCGATGTCTCATTATCCCAATAATAGTTGGCCATCATGAGTTCGAGTGATGTCGCAGGATCCTCGAGCATTTCCATATTCACCTGCAACTCAGGGATGGTGTCTACCGTCCCCACAACATCAACAATCCTGTCCTCCCAACTTTTGGCATAATCTTCAAAAGAGGTGACCACTTCGTTTAACTCCGCATTAGTGAAATCCAACGAAACACAGAAGGCATCGGGATTATTGATATCCCCAAATTTCACCCTGAATGAACGGTCTGCCTGCGCCATCAACTGAACCAACTCGGCAAATTGGTCGCTATCATACATCATGCCGTAGATGAAATCCCATTTTTCGGTTGCCGCTTCGCATTGGTATTGAGCGATTTCCTCGGGGTCGGTGGGGAAATCGTAACCCAACAATTCAAGGGTAACCATGCCAGATGAGGAAATAAACCGTGCCATAGGATTGGACACATTATCCTCGTTCATTGTAGCATTTAACGAGTCCATCACTTGCACCAAGCGCAATTCGGGGTTGCCATCTGTCGCTGCATGCAACATCTGCACTGGCAGAATGGCGACCAGGGCCACCATAATCGTCATTATGGTTCTTTTCATCGGTTTATTTGGCTAAATAATCATTGCAGGGCTGCGTTATTCGTCGCCGAGGGCATCCATCAGTTCGTCGGGCGTATAGTCCAGCACTATGGGGTTGTCCTCGTCACCGGGTGCTCTCAACTGGACCTGCAGGCCGTATCCCGCCTGGACCAACAAACCGACGAATATAAGGTTTGAATCATCCTCGGTCAACGACTGCAAGAATACGGGCTTGAACAAATACATCATATCGCGATACTCATTCATCTCGGCGAAGTCTTCGGAGGTCATGGTCATCACGACCCGCTTGGCATTGGAGTCAAGCCAGATGTGGGCATTCGAGCCGAAATTGTACGGCATGTATTCTTCCATCGCATCAACGACTTTCTTGAGCATCGTTTCGGGGTCCTCATCGTCGGCAAAGTTTAAACCATCGTCAACGAGAGGCATGACCGAGCCATTGCTTGACGTGCCGCCGCTGGCATGCTCCTCGATGGCGCGGCGCATCTCGCTGGGAGTGTATATGAGGCGAGCAGCATTGTCGATGTCTTTGTCATTGTAAATACTCACCTCAAGGCTACGTCCTGTGTTGATGATGACATTGAACAACGCGCTGATCGCGCCGTCCTCGTCGTCATCGAACAATGTTGACATGAATACACCTTTCATCAAATCGGTCGCATTGGATGTCATGTCGCTAACATCGACGCCCAGGTTATCGCCGTCGATCAGCATCACAACCTTATGATTATCATCATCCTTGAGGACCTTTATATAATCACCCATGTTCTCATAGGCATTGTTGAGGATGGTGATTGTCATGTCGAGTTTCTGCTCGGGGGTCTTGGCGCCCAGCAACTCAAGGGCTTCGTCGAAATCGTCGGGGGCGCACAC
>ONYP01000089.1 GCA_900322135.1 uncultured Prevotellaceae bacterium | reverse complement strand
CGCGTGTTGTCAACGACTTTGTCAGGAAAACCGGCATAGTTATCCTCGATGTACTTCACGGTGAGGTCATAGTCCTCAAGTTGCTGACCGATAGTCAATCCGGGCGACTGGGCCCAAGACAACAGTCCAACAAGTATGCATATAATAAAGTTTATTAGTCGCTTCACGATTTCCAGCAGTGTTTTAGGTAAGTGATTAAGAGGTTAACTCATTCTGGACAAAATTACACAAAAAATACAATATACTTATACATCGGTGTTAAAAAAATGACTTCCATTGCACGCTTGTGAAAAAGAAAAACAAGGCAAGATGGCATTGCTATTCTTTTTTGATGTAATTTTGCCTTTTAAAACGATTGAAACATGGAGAAGATAAATGTGAAGATTGTGAACCGTGGGCCGCATGAGGTGCCGCAGTACGGGACAGCGATGAGTGCAGGTATGGACCTGCGGGCGTGGCTGGAGGAGCCGCTGACGCTGCAGCCGCTGCAGCGGGCACTGGTGCACACGGGTATCTATATCGCACTGCCCGAGGGCTACGAGTGCCAAATCAGGCCCCGTAGCGGCTTGGCCCTGAAACGCGGCCTGACCGTGCTAAACACCCCGGGAACCATCGATGCCGACTACCGCGGCGAGGTGGGGGTCATCCTCGTGAACCTGAGCAATGAGCCCCAGACCATCGAGAACGGCGAGCGCATCTGCCAGATGGTGGTTGCCCGCCACAGCACAGTGGAGTGGACCATCGTTGCCGACCTTGACGAGACCGAGCGCGGTGCAGGCGGCTTTGGGCACACGGGAACGAAATAGTTAACAGTTAGGAGTTTTTTAAAAGACGAGAATGAGACGACATCTAGCGATCATCGCAATCACGATACTGGCACTGACTGCCATTGCGGGTCACAAGGAGACCGGCAATAATGCCATCAGCCCTACCGACCAGCGCAAGGCCGAATACATCTTCATGGAGGCACAGAGCCAAAAGAACAAGGGCAACTTTGATGCCTACTACGACTTGCTGGCCTATGCCCATGAGATTGACCCAAGCAACACTGCCGTGTCGTACTATATGGGCATGTGCCTGCTCAAGATGAACAACACGACCAAGGAGCGCTGCGAACAGGGATTGGCCCTGATGAAAGAGCACTTTGAGGCACAGCCCGATGACCTGTATGAAACCACCTTCTATGGCGACGCCAACATACAATTGGGGCACCCCGAAGAAGGCTTGCGGGCCATTAAGCTGCTCAACGAGCACAATCCTAACCGCCTGGAACTGCTGGTGCGCCTTGCCGAAGCCTACTCGAGGTCGGGCGATTTCACCCAGAGCAACGCGACTTATGACAGCATTGCGACCCTGTTTGGCAACTCCATCCAGATTACCTCGAGCAAAATCGACAACTACATTGCGATGAATGACAGCACCGGCGCCCTGCGTGAAATGCGTAGCCTGCTGGCCACTGCCCCCCAGAACGACTCCTACAACATGGCCATGAGCAGCCTGTTCCAGCACTACGGCATGAACGACAGCGCCCTGTATTATCTTGACCGAGCCCAGGAATTGGCCCCTGACAACGGTGTCATCTACCTGACCCGTGCCGAATATTGCTACCAGGCAGGCGACAGCGCCGGCTACGAGCAGCACATCTACAACGCGCTCACCGCCGAGCAACTTGATGTCGACACCAAACTGAGCGTGCTGCTGAGCTATATCCGCGAGAACATGACACTCGAGGACACCACCCAGCGCATCAACAACCTGTTCACCATCCTCATCCAGCAGCACCCCCACGAGGCCAAAATCCACCAGCTCTACAGTGAGTATTACTACGCCAAGAAGGACATCAAGGGTGCCATCGAACAGCTGGGCTACAGCCTCGATGTAAATCCCACCGATGCCGACGGCTGGCGCAACATGGTCATTCTCAACATGATGGACGACAACTATGCCGATGCCATCAAAGCTTCGGAAAAAGCGTTGGAATACAATCCTGACAATATGGACCTATATGGCTATGTCGCAGGATGTTACCACCAGATGAAGGAGTATGACAAAGCACTTGAAATCTATGATCAAATCATGCACAAGACCGACACGACCGATCATGAGCGCCGTGCCGACATACTGACAGCCATGGGCGACATCTACAGCGAGAAGGGGGATTCAATCAAGACCGTAGCATTCTATGAGGTGGCTCTGTCACTTGACCCCGTCAACTCCGGTGCACTGAACAACTATGCCTACTACCTTGCCCAGCGCAGCGAGCAACTGGATCTTGCCGAGCAAATGGCTGAACTCGCCCTCAAGATTGAGCCCGATAACGCCAACTTCATCGACACCTACGCATGGGTGTTTTTCGCCAAGAAGGATTACGCCAAAGCCCTGATTTATATCAAGAGTGCCGTCGAGAAGGACGAGGACAACCACCTGCTGGAGCACTACGGCGACATCCTGTGGTTCAATGACGAGAAAGAGGCAGCCGTAGAGCAATGGACCAAGGCCCTCGAGACCGACAAGGACAACGAACTGCTGCAACGCAAAGTAAAAAACAAGACCTATTATGAGAAATAAAATCGCTATCATCACCATCTGGACAGCGGTAATGCTGACCGCCTGCGGCACAGCCAAGAAGACAATCGCCCAGCCCGACACGACCACAACCACAACAACGACCGAAACGGTCACCAACCCCTGCAACACAATCATCGCCACCCTGGGCGACTGGCAGACCTTACAGACCGGCGGCAACATCAACCTGAGCGCCGGCAGCAGCTTCTCGTCATCGGTACAGGTGCGCATGGTGCGTGACGACGCCATCTACATCTCGCTGCGCCCCGTGCTGGGCATCGAGGTGGGCAAGCTCATCATCACTGCCGACAGCCTCTATGCCGTGGACAAGGTGCACAAGCGCTACATTGCCGAGAAGGTTTCAATCCTCACCTCGGGCATCCCCGTTACCGTGAGTGATGTGCAGGACATCTTTCTGGGCCGCCCTTTCATCATCGGCAAGGGAACACTCAACGACAGCAACAAGAGCGAGATGAATGCCACACGCGACGGCAATGCCACCGTGCTCACTGCCGTCAAGCAATACAAGGGTTACGGTTATTCCTTCTCGTTTGACAAGTACAACCGCATCACATCCATCAACATCATGCCTACAGGCAGCACTACCGCTGCCTACCGGGTGGGATACAGTGATGTGCGCAGCACCAAAGCCGGCAACATCGCCCACGACATCAATGTGAAAGCGACCATCGAGAAGAAGAATATGGCATTCTCCCTCAGCTACAAGAACATCGACTGGAACGGCAAGGTGAAAATCGACAAGAGCATTCCCAGCAACTACAAGCGCATGAACGCACGCGACCTGCTCTCGCTGTTCTCTAATTAAACTATCGGTCCACAGATATACTTTTGAGCCTGTTTCTGCGTTATGTTATTAGACAACTCAAAATAGGCAATGAGATTCCAATCCCGCATATTGATGATACTGGTGTGCTGCCTGTGCGCCACCGTCGCATTTTCCCAAATCAAAATCACGGGCAAAGTCGTTGATGCCGCCGGTGATCCCATCGAGTTTGCCA
The DNA here is from genome assembly GCA_900322135.1 of uncultured Prevotellaceae bacterium. Classification (GTDB taxonomy): domain Bacteria; phylum Bacteroidota; class Bacteroidia; order Bacteroidales; family Muribaculaceae; genus Sodaliphilus. The sequence continues at coordinate 6,122 of ONYP01000089.1, read as the reverse complement.
CGGTGCGCCTGTTGGGCACCGCCATCGGTACCAACACCGACACAAAGGGCGAATATGAAATGACGGTCCCCAAGGCCGACACGCTCATGGTAGAATTCACCTGCCTGGGCTACGCAACAGTGACACGCCAGCTGATTAAACCCGAAGGCTCAGTGACGCTCAACCCCAAACTCTATGAGAAGACAATGGAGCTTGAAGGAGTCGAGATTACTGAATACAAGAAGCAGACTACGGGCATGCAGGGCATCGATGTGGAAATGCTGAAACGCACGCCCGACGCATCGGGCGGCAGCGTCGAGGCCGTGCTGACCACCATGGCAGGCGTAAGTTCCAAGAACGAGATGAGCTCACAGTACATGGTGCGCGGCGGCTCCTATGACGAGAACAGCGTTTACATCAACGGCATTGAGGTTTACCGCCCGCAGCTCATCAGCTCAGGACAGCAGGAGGGCTTGAGCATCATCAACCCTGACATGGTGCGCAAGGTGGAATTCTCGACGGGCGGCTTCAGTGCAGCCTACGGCGACCGCATGTCGTCGGTACTGGACATCACCTACCGCGAGCCCGAAGCCTTTGAGGGTGCCTTTGCGGCCAGCTTGCAGGGCGGCAGCCTGATGCTGGGCCACAGCACGAGGCACTACTCCCAGATGCACGGCGTGCGCTACAAGCGCAACTCCTCACTGATGGGCTCCCTGGAGAGCAAGGGCGAGTATGACCCCCAGTACTTTGATTACCAGACGAGCCTCGTGTTCAAGCCATCAGAGAAACTGCGCATCGCGTTGCTGGGCAATGTGAGCATCAACGACTACCGATTCACGCCCGCCAACCGTGAGACCAGTTTCGGCACGAGCGAGGAAGTGAAAAAGTTCACGGTTTACTTTGACGGTTACGAAAAAGACAAGTTCCAGACCTACTTTGGCGCCGGGGCTGTCACCTACTCGTTCAATAACAAAGGCACCGACTTGACGCTACAAGCATCGGGCTACCGCACCGACGAGTTGGTGGCCTATGACATCCACGGCGAGTACTGGTTGAACCAGGCCGGGCAGGAGTTGGGTGTGGGCAAGTACCACGAGCACGAGCGCACACGCTTGAAGATGAATGTGATGGACCTCACCCTCAGGGGAAACATCGGCATCAACCAGAACAGCATATCCTATGGCATCTCGATGCGCAAGGAGGACATCTATGACCGCTCCAGACAGTGGCAGTGGCGTGACAGTGCGGGCTACTCACTGCCCCACATCCCCGACCAGGTCAATGTCATCTTTACCGAGTCATCGAGCAATGACCTGAACACCACCCGCATCGCGGGCTGGCTGATGGACACATGGCGCTTTACCTCCAGTTCGGGCTACTGGTCACTGAATGCGGGAGTGCGTCTGTCACACTGGAACTTCAACGGCGAGACACTCGTGTCGCCACGCGTCAGCCTGGGCTTCGTCCCCGAGCGCAACGGCAACCTATCGCTGCGCCTCGCCGGTGGCGTGTATTATCAGGCCCCATTCTACAAGGAATACCGGCAACAGGTCATGGACTCGCTCAATAACCGCACCATCCTGTTGAACAAGGATATCAAATCCCAACGCAGCATCCAGGTCATCCTGGGCAGCGACTACACCTTCCGTGCGCTGGACCGCCCCTTCAAACTCACGGCCGAGGCTTATTACAAGAACCTGTCTAACCTTATCCCTTACGAGATTGACAACCTCAAGCTCGTGTACAGCGGCGTGAATTCCTCCAAGGGCTACATCGCCGGACTTGACATGAAGTTGTTCGGACAGTTTGTTGAGGGTACGGACTCCTGGCTCAGTTTCTCACTGATGAAGACCCAGGAGGACCTGAACGGCGTGAAGGTACCGCGCCCCACCGACCAACGCTACAGCGTGGCCCTGTTCTTTACGGACTATTTCCCCAACATCCCGCGCCTCAAGTTCAGTCTCAAGGGCATCATCAGTGACGGTCTGCCCACCACGGCACCGCATCTCACGCGTGCCGACTCCTATGTGCGCCAGCCTGCCTACAAGCGCGTGGATGTGGGTTTGAGTTATGAGCTCGTGGGCAAGGAGAACCGCCCCTACAGCGGCTTCCTGAGCCACTTCAAGGAAATCTGGCTGGGCTTTGATGTGTTCAACCTGATGGACATTTCCAATGTGAGCAGCTACTACTGGGTCACCGATGTGAACAACATCCAGTATGCCGTGCCCAACTACCTCACCCGCCGCCAACTCAATGTGCGCCTCTCGGCAAGCTTCTAAGTGCTTGACATCCTCTTAAAACCTGAGGGTTGTCAAGGACATAAAAACCTGTCGCCGGAATGTGAGGAATAAAAAGTTTTTATTACCTTTGTCAATCGAGAAATAACCAATATTATCAACCTATAAAAAGAACCAAAATCATGGCAAAACCTTATGTAATCGGAATCGACATGGGCGGTACCAACACCGTCTTCGGTATCGTGGATGCTCGCGGCAATGTAATTGCAAGCAGTTCTATCAAGACTGGCAAACACAGTGACTTCAATGACTATATCGACGAGCTGCACGCCGAGCTGTCTCGCCTGATCACAGACAATGAAGCTGAGGGCAAAATCAACGGCATCGGCATCGGTGCCCCCAACGGCAACTACTACACGGGAATGATTGACCAGGCTCCCAACCTGCCCTGGCCGATGCCCATCCCCCTGGCCGAGATGGTAACGAAGAAATTCGGCATCCCTTGCCTGATCACCAACGATGCCAACGCTGCCGCCATCGGCGAGATGACCTATGGCGTGGCCCGCGGCATGAAGGATTTCATCATGATCACGCTGGGCACCGGTGTGGGCAGCGGTATCGTGGTTAACGGCCAAATGGTGTACGGCCACGACGGTTTTGCCGGTGAGCTGGGCCATGTGATCGTGAAGCGTACCAACGGCCGCGTGTGCGGCTGCGGTCGCACGGGCTGCCTTGAGGCTTACTGCTCGGCTACTGGCGTTGCCCGCACGGCGCGCGAGTTCCTGGAACTGCGTGAGGAGCCGTCGAAGCTGCGCGAGTATGACATCGAGGCCATCACGAGCAAGGATGTGTATGACTGCGCGATTGCCGGCGACAAGTTGGCTAAGGACATCTTTGAGTACACGGGCAACATCCTGGGCGAGGCGCTGGCCGACTTCACCAACTTCTCGAGCCCCGAGGCGTTTGTGCTGTTCGGTGGCCTGACCAAGAGCGGTGACCTGATCATGAACCCTGTGAAGGAGGCATTTGACCGCAATGTGCTGGGCATCTACAAGGGCAAGGTGAAAATCCTCATCAGCGAGCTCAAGGAGAGTGATGCTGCCGTGCTGGGTGCCAGTGCTCTGGGCTGGGAAGTTAAAGAATAAGCGCGTTGACTGTCATGAAGAAGATTATTCCTATCGCATTGCTAGCCATGCTGGGATGCGGCATGGCAGGCTGCAATGGCTCGACCCAAGAGAAAACCGCCCCAGAGCAGGCCGAACAGCCTGCCACCGAGAATGTTTACAAGCTTGTGCAGGTGCGTGAGGACGGGACCGAGCAGGTCGAGGAAATGAAGGCCAAGGATGACACTGTGGCTGTAACCCTTTTCCTCGACCGTGTGGAGAAGTCTGTCATGGCGAACATCGACAAGGAGACTCAGCCGTACAAGGCGATGTACCTCGTCTCGTCGAAGGGTGACACGCTGAACAACGACGACAATCTGCTCAAGGCTGTCATGGAGAAGCAGTCACATGCTCCTCAAGCCCCTGCTGCCCCGCTGAAGTGACTTTGAAACCGGTCGCGACTGCGCGAGTCGTGTGACGACTGCAGTAACATATCAACAACAATCAACCCCGTGCCGATTGGCGCGGGGTTGATTGTTCAGTAGTATCTCTAATCGCTGATGATAATGGCGCGATTATTCCTTGGTCTCGGTTGCTTCGTCGGCGGCAGGAGCGGTAGCCTCGGCTGCGGGAGCGGCGGCTTTCTTGCGGCTGCGACGGGTCGACTTCTTGGCAGCAGCCTTCTCCTGACCCTTAGCCTCGAGCATGGCCTCGTTGAAGTCCACGAGCTCGATGAAGCAGGTCTTGGCGTTGTCGCCCAAGCGGTTACCCAGCTTGAGGATGCGAGTGTAGCCACCGGGACGGTCGGCCACCTTAGCGGCAACGGTCGAGAAGAGTTCCTTAACGGCCTCCTTGTTCTGGAGGTGCTTGAAAACCAGACGACGCGATGCGGTGGTGTCGTCCTTGGTCTTGTTGATCAGAGGCTCGGCGTACACGCGCAGGGCTTTAGCCTTGGCGAGGGTCGTGACAATGCGCTTGTGCATGATGAGCGAGATGGTCATGTTGGCCAACATGGCATCACGGTGTGCGCTCTTGCGACTCAGGTGGTTGAATTTCTTATTGTGTCTCATTGTTGTTTACTCTTTATCTAATTTGTATTTAGTGATATCCATGCCAAAGTGCAGATTGAGGTTGGCCAAGAGCTCCTCGAGTTCGCTGAGCGACTTCTTACCGAAGTTGCGGAACTTGAGCAGGTCGGTCTTGTTGAAGACCACGAGCTCTCCAAGTGACTCGACCTCGGCTGACTTGAGGCAGTTGAGGGCTCTCACGGAGAGGTCCATGTCAACCAGTTTGGTCTTGAGCAGCTGCCTCATCTTGAGTACCTCCTCATCAAACTCCTCGTTACCGTTAGCCTCGGTGTTGTCGAGGACGATTTCACGGTCGGTGAAGAGCTGGAAGTGCTGGATAAGGATCTCGGCAGCGCCCTTGAGAGCGTCCTTAGGATGAATGGAGCCATCGGTAGTGATCTCGATAACGAGTTTCTCGTAGTCGGTCTTCTGCTCAACGCGGAAGTTCTCGACGGTGGTCTTCACGTTCAGGATGGGCGTGTAGATCGAGTCGATAGCGATCACATCGATGGGGTCGTTGGCATTCTTGTTCTCCTCGGCGGGCAGGTATCCCCTACCCTTGTTGATTGACAGCTCAATCTGGAATCCGCAGGAGGGGTCGATATGGCAAATCTCAAGCTCGGGGTTCAAGACCTCGAAAGCGCTGAGGACCTTACCGATATCGCCGGCCTTAAAGACGCTTTGACCTGAAACCTTGACAACGGCCTTCTCGGTGTCGGTGTCTTCGACAATGCGTTTGAGGCGCACCTTCTTGAGGTTCAGGATGATGTTGGTGACATCTTCCTTGACACCTGTGATGGTAGCGAACTCATGCTGCACGCCGTCGATGCGGATGCTGCAGATTGCGAAGCCCTCGAGTCCTGAAAGGAGAATGCGGCGCAGAGCGTTACCGATGGTGACACCGTAACCGGGCTCCAGGGGTCGGAACTCAAACTTGCCGAACGAGTTGTCGGCTTCCAACATTAAGACTTTGTCGGGTTTCTGAAATGCTAAAATAGCCATGGATAATAATTTTACTGTTTAGAATACAACTCGACGATCAACTGCTCCCTGATGTTCTCAGGAATGTCTTCACGAACAGGCATGTGCAGGAGCTTACCGCCCTTGACATTCTCGTCCCATTCGATCCAGGGGTACTTGCTGTGGTTGAATCCGGCGAGGGCGTCTTGGATGACCTCGAGGGATTTGGATTTCTCACGGACAGCAACGATTTGTCCCTCGCTCACCGAGTAGGAGGGGATGTTGACCACCTTACCGTCGACGGTGATGTGACGATGGAGGACGAGCTGACGAGCCGCAGCGCGCGTGGGAGCGATGCCCAGACGATAAACGACATTGTCAAGTCTTGCCTCGAGTAACTGGAGAAGCACCTCACCGGTAACGCCCTTCATGCGAGAAGCCTTGCTGAAGAGGTTGCGGAACTGACGCTCAAGGACGCCATAGGTGTATTTTGCTTTCTGTTTTTCGCGAAGCTGTGTACCGTACTCAGAGAGTTTCCTGCGACGGTTTGCGCCATGCTGGCCCGGGGGATAGTTCTTCTTGGCAAAGTACTTGTCTTCACCGAAGATGGGTTCACCCAGCTTGCGTGCAATCTTTGATTTAGGACCGGTGTATCTAGCCATAGTCTTTTTTTAAAAAATAATTAACATTGTGAATTGGAATCGCTTCAGTGCAGCCGCGATTGCAGAGAGGTCGTTAAAAATGCAATCCATTCACTGATAGAGATTCGCGAAAAA
>ONYP01000057.1 GCA_900322135.1 uncultured Prevotellaceae bacterium | reverse complement strand
TGAATAAAGTTGGTTTGTTCTTGTACCTGAAACTTTTTAGTTTTTAAGCGGGTCAAAGTTACTAACTTTTTTATGAATACATTAATTAAATAAGAGATTTTGCTTAAATTACAGCGCAAACGATTGCATGACAGCCGCTTTGCGACTGCCGGGGATTGTGGCTCAAAAAAAACGGTGTCTAGGCTATTCTGCCTCGCCAATCAGTTCAAACGGCAAGGCCTGCTTGATGCGCACTTGGGCGAAATCACCCACGGTTAGTGACTTGTCTTTGGCGATGAGCACTTCGGGGTCGACCTCTGGGCTGTCCCACTCGGTGCGGCCGATGTAATAGTCATCCTCCTCGCAGTCCACGATGACCCGCAGCGTTTGGCCGACTTTCTGCTCCTGGATGTCGAGCGAGATGTCCTCTTGCAGCGCCATCAACTGCTGCAGGCGGTCCTGCTTGACCTCCTGCGGGATGTCGTCGGTGAGGTTGCTGGCGGCCCATGTGCCGTTCTCCTCGCTGTAGGCAAACGCGCCCATGCGCTCAAATCTTGACTCACGGACAAAGTCCATCAGTTCCTCAAATTCCTTTTCTCCCTCACCGGGGAATCCCACCATCAGCGTCGTGCGGATGTGGATGCCAGGCACCTCGCGGCGCAGGCGTGCCAGCAGGTCGAGCGTCTCTTGGCGGGAGATATGGCGGCGCATGTTGGTCAGCACCTTGTCGCTGATGTGCTGCAAGGCGATGTCCAGATAACTGCACACATTGTCGCGGCTCGCCATCACTGGCAGGATGTCATAGGGGAACTGGGTGGGGTAGGCATAGTGCAGCCTAATCCATTCCACACCCTCGATGTCGGCCATGCGGTCGATGAGTTCGGGGAGCATCATGCGGCCTTCCAGGTCCAGACCGTAGGACGACAGGTCCTGGGCGATGATGTTGAACTCTTTCACGCCACTTTCGGCCAGCCGTTTCGTTTCGTCAAGCAACAGCGGCATCGGCACCGATGTGTGGCGGCCTGTGATGAGTGGAATGGCGCAGAAGGCGCAAAACCGGTTGCAGCCCTCCGATATCTTCATGTAGCAGTAATGGGGTGGGGTGGTCAGGCAACGCTCGTTGGACAGGTCGTCGCGGTAGGCGTGCCCCAGGTCGGCAAGCATCGACTTCCAGTCAAACTTGCCGTAGAAACGGTCCACCTCGGGAAGCGTCTCGATGAGGTCGGCACGGAAACGCTCGGCCAGACATCCCATGACGAAGAGGTTGCGGATGCGCCCCTGACGCTTGGCTTCGCCCAGTTGCAGGATGGTGTCGATGGACTCCTGCTGGGCGTCGGCGATAAAGCCACAGGTGTTGACAACTACGGTTTCGCCGTCAACGCGCTCGGCATTGTGGGCGACGCGATAACCTGCAGCTTGGAACTGACGCATCAGGTGCTCGCTGTCCACCAGATTCTTGGAACAGCCCAGCGAGATGATGTCAATCTTGTTTTTCCTCATAGTAGGGTAAAATCTAGATATTCTAGAGCCTCTAGATCATCTAGTTACTCCTTGTTGACACCGAACAGCGATTTCACAAACTCCTGTTTGTTGAAGATTTGCAGGTCGGTCATCTGCTCGCCCAGGCCGATGTACTTCACGGGAATCTGGAACTGGTCGCTCACGCCGATGACAACACCACCCTTGGCAGTGCCGTCGAGTTTGGTAATGGCAAGGGCGTTGACCTCGGTGGCTGCCGAGAACTGTTTGGCCTGTTCAAAGGCGTTCTGACCCGTCGAGCCGTCAAGCACGAGCAACACCTCTTGCGGGGCATCGGGCAGCACCTTGCGCATGGTGTTCTTGATTTTGGTCAACTGGTTCATCAGGCTCACATTGTTGTGCAGGCGGCCTGCGGTGTCGATGATGACCACATCGGCCTGCTGGGCTACGGCGCTCTGCACGGCATCATAGGCCACGGCGGCGGGGTCGGTGCCCATCTTGTGCTTGATGACGGGAACACCAACGCGGTTGCCCCAGATTTCCAGTTGCTCATCGGCAGCGGCACGGTAGGTGTCGGCAGCGCCGAGCACGACCTTGTTGCCGGCCTGCTTGAACTGGTAGGCGAGCTTGCCGATGGTGGTGGTCTTGCCCACGCCGTTCACGCCCACGACCATGATGACATAGGGCTTGCTGTCCTCGGGAACGGTGAAGTCTTCCAGTTCAGCATTATTGTTGTCGGCGAGCATCTGTGAGATTTCGTCACACAGCAACTCGTTCAATTCCTCGGTGCCCACATACTTGTCGCGGGCTACGCGGGCCTGCAGCCGGTCGATGATCTTGACGGTGGTGTCTACGCCCACATCGCTGGTGACGAACACCTCCTCCAGGTTGTCGAGCACATCGTCATCGACGGTCGATTTACCGGCAACGGCATGCTTGATTTTCTCAAATACGCCCTGCTTGGTCTTTTCTAGACCCTTATCGAGTGTTTCCTTCTTCTCTCGTGAGAATAATTTCTTAAACAGTCCCATATTTGTTTAGTTTTTTGATATTTGAGTGCAAAGGTACACATTTTCCTGTGGTTAGATGGTCTGGGAAACGATTTTTTTGCTTTTGTGCTTTGCTTTGATTAACTTTGCACTTTTCAACTGGATTAAATGTCATGATACGGTATATAGCATTATTTGGCTTGTTGGTGCTGTCGCTGGCCTCGTGTGGCTCCAAGCAGGAGAAACAACCCGAGGCTCCGTCAGAACTGGAACGGGAGATGACGGCACTGTATGGCGAGAACAAGGTCATCGAGGGTGCTTTTCCCGACTCGTTGGCGGTAGAGGCGGCCAATGGTGTGTTTGTGGGTACAAGCGAGGATGGCTTGCTCGCGTTCAAGGGCATCCCTTATGCCTTGCAGCCCACTGGCGACAGGCGTTGGCAAGAGCCTGAACCCGAGCCTGATAGCCGTCTTGTGCGCGAGGCCAGGTATTTTGGACACAGCGCTATCCAGAGCCGCTCCCAGGGCAGTGCCGCCTCGCTCTATCCGCAGGGCGAGGACTGCTTGACGCTTAATGTGTGGACTGCCTCGAGGGGCATGCGCACGGCTCGCCGTCCCGTGATGGTGTGGATACACGGTGGCTCCTATGTGTGCGACGGCACGGTGAATCCCCGCAATTGGGGCGATAACTTCGTCAAAGCACACCCCGGGGTCGTCATGGTTTCAATCAATTACCGATTGGGGTTGTTAGGTTTCCTTGACCTTTCATCCTTGCCCGATGGCAAGGCTTATGCACACAGTGGCAATCTGGGAATTCTTGACCAGGTCGAGGCCCTGAGGTGGATTCGCCGCAACATCGCGGCCTTTGGGCAGTGTGTCGCTGCTGGCCAGTATCGACGAGGCGCAGGGCCTGTTCCGTCGTGCCATCATGCAGAGCGGCAGCGTGGCCTTTACCAGCAGCCGTGAGGATTGCCAGTCGTTGACCAGGCGCGTGCTCGATGCTACGGGAGCCAAGACGGTGGCCGAGTTGAAGGCGCTATCCACCGACGAGATAATCGCTCTCAACGACGAGGTGGGCAAGTTCTTCCGTTTCCCCGAGCGCGACGGTGACCTCATCCCCGAGGACCCCTACAGCCGTTTCGATGGCTTCAACTCAACTATCGATATGCTCATCGGCTCCAATGCCGACGAGGTCCGCTACTGGATTGACGCCATGGGCGGCGAGCGCAAGTTTGATCTTGCCGCTGAACTGTGGTGCCGTTACATCATGATGTCGCTCGACAGTGCCGAGAGCAATAGTGCCAACAGTTATTTCAAGTATTTCCGTGACCAGGATGAACACTTGGAAGGGCCCCAGACGGCGCAAGCGTTCTTGAATGACTTGATGTTCCGCGGCCCTGCAATCGAGATGGCAAAGCGTCATGCTCAATCAGGTGGCAAGACCTACATGTATCTTTGGCGCCAAAAACTGCAGACCAGCCCACAGGGCACTTATTATGGGGCCTGTCACGCCTCTGAGGTGTGTTATGTCCTGAACACGGGACGCCAGATAAAAACCGATGAAGTGACTGACTCGGCATTGGCAAGTGAGGTGCAGCAGATGTGGGTCAACTTTGCCGCGACAGGCAATCCCAGCACGCCATCACATTACTGGCCTGCCTATGAATCGCTGCAGGGTGCGACAATGATTCTGGATAAAACCTCGATTACTGTTTATAACAACGATAAGTTGCCGGGGCAACTTGTTTATATCAGCCCGCTCTTGAAGGAGTACATATCGCCCATCTTCAGCGACTTGCTCGACAAGGCACCGTGGTATGCGGCTGTCGCCATCGGCACGCTTGTCGCCTTCCTGTTGCTGCTCACATGGTTGATTGTCAAGTTGCGCCACCGCTTTAAGAAAAATCAATCCAACAAAACCAATACTTCCAATGAATAAAATCACGCTCTTGTTTGCAGCCCTTGTCGTGTGCATGGCTGCCAATGCCCAATCAACGGCCTATGTGCCCACCGATGAGAACCTCAAGGCCCGCGAGGAGTTCCAGGACAACAAACTCGGTGTCTTCATCCACTGGGGAGTCTATTCTATGCTGGCCGACGGCGAGTGGGTGATGCTCAACAAGCACATCGACCGCGACGAGTATGCCCAACTGCCCGCTGGCTTCTATCCCTCGCGCTTTAACGCCGACGAGTGGGTACGCGCCATCAAGGATGCCGGTGCGCGCTACATCTGTATCACCTCGCGCCACCACGACGGCTTCTCGATGTTCAAGAGCGCTGTCAGCGACTACAACATTGTCGATGCCACCCCCTTCAAGCGCGATATCCTCAAGGAACTCGCTGTCGCCTGTCAGCGTCACGGCATTAAGTTGCACTTCTACTATTCCCACCTCGACTGGCATCGCCTGGACTATCCGCTGGGTCGCCACCAAAAGGAACTGCCGCACGACCCCTCGACCTCCAATTGGCCCCAGTATTATCGGTTCATGAACGACCAGTTGACCGAACTGTTGACCAATTACGGCCCAATTGGAGCCATCTGGTTCGACGGCAAGTGGGAACACGATACCGACTCGGTCCCCTTTGACTGGCAACTCGACGAGCAGTATGCCCTCATCCACCGCCTCCAGCCAGCCTGCCTCATTGGCAACAACCACCACGAGGTGCCACTCCCTGGCGAGGATATCCAGATTTTTGAGCAGGATGTGCCGGGCGAGAACACTGCCGGCTACTCGGGCGAGAGTGGCATCAGCCGGTTGCCGTTGGAGACCTGCATGACGATGAACAACACTTGGGGTTACCGCATCACCGACAAAAACTACAAGAGCAGCGACGAGATTATCCGCACCATGGTGCGTGCCGCTGGACGCAACGGCAACCTGCTCATCAATGTGGGTCCCCGCCCCGACGGATGCCTGCCTGCCGAGGCTGTCGAGCGCTTGCATGACATGGGGGAGTGGATGCGCGCCAACGGTGAGACCATCTACGGCACGCGTGGCGGCATGATCCCGCCGCATGACTGGGGTGTGACCACCCAGCGTGGCAACACCCTGTATGTCCACATTCTCAACCTCAAGGACGATGCCCTGTTCCTGCCCTTGAGTGCCAAGCAGGTCAAGCGCGTTGCTCTGTTTGACGGTAAGACCAGGCTGCCCTACACGCCCACGTCCACAGGTATTACCGTCTCACTGCCTGCCGTCCCCACTGGCGTTGATACCGTGATCGAAATCACATTGAAGTAAAACTAACAACTTGAGTTGATTACAGGGCCCGGAGTGCGGAGTTCTGAAGAAAAAATGCTAATTTCGCTATGAAAAACGTGTTTCACGAGAAATATTTAAATTCGTGTCATTAGCATTAGCCCCCGCAGGCTTCGGGCCAACATCTATATCATCGCCTTTTTGAAACTTGAATCATCTATAATTGACGCCTAACAGGCGGCTCCGCATAATTTTAGGAAGTGTCGCCTGTTGTTTTTATGAAATATTAACACATGTTTATGCCGACATTATGAATTGATGTTGTAATTTTGCATTTACAAACCAGATTGTAAGAAAAAAGCGCAAAACATTTAGTATAATTATTAATTTTTGAAAACTTTTAACTATTATGAAACGTATTACATTTTTATTGTTCGTCATGGCTGCCGTGTTGTGTGGCTTGAATGTACATGCTGCCCCTGCCAAAGCACCCATGCGCTCGGCAATTTTCAGTACCCTCCCTGATGGCTACAGCCGTTTGGGCAACACTTCAATTTATTACAATGTTTCGCAACGCGAGGCTGCTGGCCCCGGCTACCAGACCGGCTTCAGCATTCTTGGCAAGATTGGAAACTACTACTACTCGTCGACCTATGAACCTAACGAGAGTCATCTGTTCTATACCGAGTATCGTCCTGGAGCAGGTTTCATCGCGGCCTTCCGCGTTAACGACGGCACAGCCCGCTACCTGAATGCATCAACGGGCACCTCGGGCGATGGCGTAATGGTCACCGCGAGAATTGAGCCCCAGGGTGAAGTGGCCGCCCGCATCATCTACACCTTCGTCAACAACAACGATGAGGCTGTGAGCGTCGACGCCGGCGTTTGGGGCGACATCATGATCGGTGATAATGATCAGGCTCCGCTCGAGCGCTTGAATACCTCTACCGGTAACACCTATGGCATCAAGATGAAGTACAGCAACAATGCCAACACCCCGCTGTTGTGCGCCCTCTTCGGTGAGCACCTCACCGGCGTGACGCCTGCCGATGACCACTGGTTCGGTTTCTTCAGCACCAACTGGCATGCCAATGAGTTGTGCGGTGACTATTCCAACACGGTCTATAACACCAGCAACAAGAACTATTCACAGGCCACCTATGGCCCCTACTACATGCAGGAGAACGGTAACTATGACTGCGGTCTGGGCTTCTGCTGGAAGGATCGCACTATCGAGGCCGGTGAGACCATCGAACTCTCCTACCTCATCAGCGTGGGCGAGATTGACTTTGAGGAGCCCATCATCCCCGACGAGCCCGAGCCCGGACAGGACATCTTCACCTACAACATCGAGGCCTTTGACTGCGAGGCTTGGAACGACCTCGAGGCCGAGCATCCCATCCACATCTGGGGACACTATGAGCACCCCTACGGACAGGCTGGCTATCTTGAGTATCAGGTTGATGACGAGAACACCTGGCACCTGCTGGGCGAACTCGCCTCGGCCGCTGACTATGAGTTCAACTTCAACATCTCCTTCAACCCCAACCGTGCTACCAACCATGTGATTGCCGTTCGCTTCAATGACGGTCTGGACAACTACACCGACCTTGAGGGCCTCTCATGGACCGACGTGCGCTCGATTCCCGTTAACGGCCTTGACGACCGCGTTTACAACGGCGAGCCCCAGATCTATCAGGTGACCTACGGTGACAACGCTGTGACCCTGGGCGAGGATGGCAGTTACATCTATCCCGGCGAGTACACCTTCACCTTCGAGGGCAAGTTCGTCGAGAACACCATCGGCGTGAGCGAGACCATCTTCACCATCGACAAGGCTCCATGCCAGTATCAGGTTGTTATTCCCGAGGACACCGAGTATGACGGCCAGGCACATGGCGCTACCGTCACCGTTCCCGAGGGCAGTGGCGACGTGACCATCACCTATCGTGACCTCACCTCTGGCGATATCCTCACCGAGGCTCCCACCGAGATTGGCCACTATATGGTGATTATCGAGATTACCGAGGGCGAGTACTACTATGGCATCCCCGCTGCCGAGGTCGGTGACTTCACCATCTATAGCAACGATACCGGTATCGATGAGATCGCTATCAACAGCGAGGATAATGGTGCTTGGTACACCATCGACGGCAGGCGCATTGCCGCTCCCACCCAGCGTGGCATCTACATCCACAACGGCAAGAAGTATGTCGTGAAGTAATCACAAGTTCACCGCGACAACTTCTCGAGTGAACCCCGACGTTTAACGGCGGCCCTGCTCCTCATGAGGCGGGGCCGCCTTTTTGCCTATGCACGTGAAAAGGGGTGCACACCTTTTCTCCATGTCAGGAAAAACCATTACCTTTGCAACCGGGACCATTAACCAGAAACCGAATATGAAAAAGATTCTTCTCGCCATCTTGACGATGGCACTTGCTACTGTTGTCAACGCACACGATGCCGAGCGCATGACCGAGTCATGCACCAGCATCATGGTGGGCAAGCTGGCCAGTGCTGATGGCTCTGTGATTACCTCTCACACCTGTGACGCCCGATACCGCACATGGATGACCATCGTTCCGGCACGGGATTATGAACGCGACACGGTGGTCGCCGTCTATCGCGACCGTTTCCACACCAGTTCGCCAACTGATGTGACGGGAATGGTACAGTTGGGCACCATTCCCCAGGTGCGACACACCTACCGTTTCCTCGACACGGCCTATCCTTGCCTCAACGAGAAGCAGCTGGCAATGGGTGAGACGACCATCTCGGGCCGTGACACGCTGCAGAACAAGCAGGGTATTTTCATGATTGAGGAACTCTCGCGCATCGCCCTCGAGCGCTGCTCCACTGCCCGCGAGGCCATTCGACTGATGGGTGAGTTGGTCAAGAAGTACGGCTATGGCGACAGCGGCGAGTGCCTCACCATTGCCGACAAGAACGAGGTGTGGATTTTTGAAGTCTTCGGCGAGGGACCCAAGAAGGTGGGTGGCGTGTGGGCTGCCGTGCGCATCCCCGACGACGAGATTGCCGTGTCGGCCAACATTTCGCGCATCGGCACCCTCGACCTCAACGATCCTGACCACTACATGGCTTCGGACAATGTCTTTGATGTGGCCAGGAAGTTGAAACTCTGGGATGGCAAGGAGCCGTTCTGCTTCTGGAAGGCCTACAGCGGTGCCAACTACCTCAAGGAAGTGAAGAACTACAGCATCCGCGAACTCTATATCATGCAGCAACTGGCTCCCTCGCTGGGATTGACTAGCGATATCGAGAACCTGCCCGTAAGCGTCAAGCCCGATAAGAAGGTGAGCGTCGAGGATGTCTCCCGTCTGCTGGGCAGTTACTACGAGGGCTCTGACCTCGACTTGAGCGCACGGCACAAGATTCCTAACCCCAAGCGTAAGGACAAGGAGGGCAATCTGGTGGAAAACGAGCCCGACAGCATCGTCTCGCCCGTTGCCAACCCGTGGATTACCAACGAGCAACTGGCCATGTATTATGCGATGGGTGACTCGGCAATGAAGTGGACACGCACCGTCAGTGTGCCCTGGTGCTCCTATAGCACGGTCATCCAACTGCGCAACTGGCTACCCGACGAGGTGGGCGGCGTGGCATGGATTGCCTTCGACAACCCTGGCCAGAGCCCCAGGTTCCCCGTCTTCTGCGGCAATACCGACCTGCCCTCATCGATGAAGGTCTGTGGGCACAGCGCCGAGAACGACAACACGCCGTTGTGGCAGTTCCGCAAGGCCAACCGCTTGGCTTCGCTGCGTTGGGGCGTCTTCCGCAAGACGCTTGAGCCCGCCCGTGACCACTTCCTCGAGAAGGGACTGCGCGAACTCCCCATGGTGGAGCGCACCTGGCAGGAACTCAATGCCACCGACAAGGATAAGGCCGCCCAGTACCTCAACGACTACACAGGCGACGCCCTGGGTGCTGCAGCCTACCGATGGCAGCAGATGGCCCATGACTTCTGGCTACAAACCTGGAAAGGCTTCTAAAAACGATTCTTCAGAATCCGAAAGTTTGTCCCCCTCAATACATGGTTCTTTAACTACAACAAATAATTAACAACTAATAATTCTATAAAAATTTTCAATCATGGATAGAAAGATAGTCATAGCACTACTTTTTATAACACTAATCATTTGTAGTTGTTCTTCAGAGTTCAACAAATCTGATTTGACTAATAGAAAATGGCAGTCTAATGATGGAACAGTTATCTGTTTAGATGCCAATGACTCATGTAAAATAGAGTATGCTTCTTCAATTGTGTATTATGGTAAATGGTTCTATGATAAAAATAAACAAAGGATTAGATTCGAAATCGACAGAGAATTAGATGTCGGAGGAGGTTTTGTGTTTCATCTTGAGTTAATGAGCAAATATGATATGACTTCCACAGAGATAGATGAATTATCACTTGGAAAGTTTATAGGTGATCCAGATGATCATAATTTTGAAATTTTTACGCAGGTTGCTAAATAATCATGAGAGTAAAACTGTTATATTGAAAATATTGTATGAATACTTAAATTGTGATGATGAATATTATTAAGTAAAAAACGAGAGACGCAAAAACTTGCGTCTCTCGTTGTATTTAAGCCTTAAATATCAGGTCTGATTGATTTACTTGTAGCGGTCGCGGATGTTGTAGATGGCCTTGTAGATATTGCGGTCTACATCGGTGAGGGCGATGTGGCGCCGAGCCATGACGCGTTCGGCGATGGTGTAGAAAGTCTCGAGTGGCACATCCTTGAAACCGGCCTGTGCGCTGCCCTCCTGGAACGAGGCGACAAAGTTGCGCGGGAACCCTGCGCCGTGGATGTTGACACCCACGCCTAGGACTGTGGCGGTGTTGATCATGCCGTTGACGCCGATTTTGCTGTGGTCGCCCATGAACAGGCCGCAGAACTGTAGTCCGGTGCGCTCAAAGCGCTTGCTGGCATAGTTCCACAATTTGATTTCGCCGTAATCGTTCTTGAGGTTGCTGGCCGTGGTGCCTCCGCCGATGTTGCACCACTCG
The DNA here is from genome assembly GCA_900322135.1 of uncultured Prevotellaceae bacterium. Taxonomy (GTDB): domain Bacteria; phylum Bacteroidota; class Bacteroidia; order Bacteroidales; family Muribaculaceae; genus Sodaliphilus. The sequence continues at coordinate 27,149 of ONYP01000057.1, read as the reverse complement.
CCGATGACGGCATCGCCCAGGAAGCCGTCATGGGCCTTGTTGCTGTAGCCGATGAAGATGGTGTTCTCGACTTCGCCGCCGATTTTGACATGCGGACCCAGGGTGGTGGCTCCGTAGACCTTGGCACCGATGCGCACCTTGGCATCGTGGCAGGCTGCAAATCCGCCACGGATGCAGGCTCCCTCCATCACCTCAACATTCTGGCCGATATAGATGGGGCCTTCGTTGGTGTTGAGCATGGCTCCCTCGACATAGGCTCCCTCCTCGATGAAGATGCGCGACGGGTCGCCGATGACGGTGTTGGTCGCTGACAGCGGCTGCGATTCACGGCCCGCGGTCAGGCGGTCAAAGTCCTGTAACAGCACGACGCGGTTGAACTCGAAGATGTCATACAGGTGCTTGACGACGAGAGGCAAGTTCTTGGGGAACAGCACGCGCGAGTAGTGATGAGCGTCATAGTCGTGTGCCGAGCCGTTGAAGGCTATCAACTCCTCACCGACCATCAGAGCCTCCCCTTCCTGCAGCGAGAGTACCTGCTCGGCCAACTCGGGAGTGGGGATGACATGTCCGGCGACCATCAGGTTGGTCGAGCGACGCACATGCAGCGGGAACTTCTTCTTCAGGTAAGGAACGGTCAGATAACTGTAATTGGCTTCGCCGAGCATGGCCTGCCATTTCTCGCTGATGGTGTCGATACCGATGCGCAGCAGGGCAGTGGGGCGCGTGTAGGTGAACGGCATCAGGTGCTTGCGCACCTCGTTGTCGTCAAACAGGATGATATTGCGTGCGGTCTTTTTCATTGTCTTTTGATGGTTTGTCGGCGGCAAAAGTACTTTATTTTTACGGAATAATGTTGTTTCAATGCGCTAAAAAGGTTAATTTTGCGCTTGATTAATCATTACGCATAGGAAAATGAACTTTATCGAACAAGACATCAAGGGCGTTTGGGTCATTGAGCCGCAGCGATTCGGCGACAGGCGGGGATACTTCAGCGAGGTGTTCAAGCTGGCCGACTTTGAGGCCCATGTGGGACATGTGGACTTCATCCAGGACAACGAGTCGTTCTCTCGCAAGGGTGTGCTGCGCGGCTTGCATTTCCAGCGTGGCGAGTGGAGCCAGGCCAAACTGGTGCGTGTCTCGCAGGGTTCGGTCTTTGATGTCGCTGTCGACTTGAGGCGTGGCAGCCCCACTTGGGGTAAGCATGTGGCCATCGTCCTCGATGCCGACTCGGGCCGGCAACTGTTTATCCCCCGTGGTTTTGCACACGGTTTTGCTGTGCTGAGTGATGTCGCACAGTTCCAGTACAAGGTGGACAATGTCTACGCCCCGCAGAGCGAGGCAACACTGCGATGGGATGAGCCGGCACTGGGCATCGACTGGTGCCTCTCCCGCGATGAAATGATCTTGAGCGAGAAGGATACAGATGGCCTGTCGTTGGACGAGATGACACCTGATTTCCTGGGATTCTAAATCATCAGGGCATAAAATAAACGAGGGTGGAAGTGTTAAGCACTGCCGCCCTCGCTGTTAGTCAGTCGTCAGATTAATTCTTGAATACCAGTTGCCCGTCTTGGGCATCGATAGTGATGGGACGGTCGCGGTTGACCTTCATGGCGATGATGTCCTTGCTCAGCGGGTTGAGCACCATGCCCTGGATGGCTCGCTTGACGGGACGGGCACCGAACTCGGGGTCGTAGCCGGCTTGGGCCAGCAGGCTGATGGCGGCATCGGTAGCCTCGAGGGTGATGCCGTTCTTGTCCAGCATCTTCTTGACGCCATTCAGCTGCATGGTGACAATCTGGCGTATCTGCTCCTCGTCGAGCGGGGTGAACATGATGACCTCGTCGATACGGTTGAGGAACTCGGGACGGATGGTCTTCTTGAGCATGTCCATCACATCGTCGCGGGTGTTGCCGATGACCTCGTTGCGGTTCTCGGGAGTCAGGTGCTCGAAGCGCTCGCGGATGAGGCTCGACCCCAAGTTGCTCGTCATGATGATGATAGTGTTCTTGAAGTTGACGGTGCGTCCCTTGTTATCGGTCAGACGGCCGTCATCGAGAACCTGAAGCAGCACATTGAACACATCGGGATTGGCTTTCTCGATTTCGTCGAACAGCACTACCGAGTAGGGCTTGCGCCTGACGGCCTCGGTCAATTGTCCACCCTCGTCATAGCCCACATAGCCGGGAGGCGAACCGATGAGCCTGGTCACCGAGAACTTCTCCTGGTACTCGCTCATGTCGATGCGCGTCATCATGTTCTCGTCGTTGAACATGTAGTCGGCGAGCGCCTTGGCGAGTTCGGTCTTGCCCACGCCCGTGGTGCCCAGGAAGATGAACGAGCCGATGGGGCGCCGTGGGTCATTCAGGCCGGCACGGCTGCGGCGCACGGCGTCGCTGATGGCCTTGATGGCATCGTCTTGGCCCACAACGCGCTTGTGCAGTTCCTCCTCGAGGTGCAGCAGCTTCTCTTTCTCGCTCTGCAGCATCTTGGTCACGGGGATGCCGGTCCAGCGCGATACGATTTCGGCGATGTCGTCGCTGTCGACCTCCTCCTTGATGAGGGCCTTGTCGCCCTGCATCTCGCGCAGGCGTTCCTGTATCTGGGCGTTTTCGTCCTGCTTCTGCTTGATGAGCGAGTAGCGGATCTCGGCTACGCGGCCGTAGTCGCCGTTGCGCTCGGCACGCTCGGCCTCAAAGTTGAGTTGCTCGATGTCGATTTTGTTCTGCTGAATCTTGTTGATCAACTCTTTCTCGGTTTTCCACTTGGCGTTGTAGTCGCTCTCGCGGTCCTTGAACTCGGCGATTTGCTTGTCCAGGTCAGCGATGCGGGCTTCGTCGCCGTCGCGCTTGATGGCGGCGCGCTCAATCTCCAGTTGGGAAATCTTGCGCGAAATCTCGTCCAGGCCCTGCGGCACGCTGTCCATCTCGATGCGCAGTTTGGCGGCTGCCTCATCTATCAGGTCGATGGCTTTGTCGGGCAGGAAGCGGTCGCTGATGTAGCGCTGGCTCAACTGCACGGCGGCGATGATGGCGTCATCCTTGATGCGCACCTTGTGATGGTTCTCGTAACGCTCTTTCAGGCCGCGCAGGATGGCGATGCTGCTCTCCTCGTCGGGCTCGTCGACCATGACCACCTGGAAACGGCGTTCCAGCGCTTTGTCCTTCTCGAAGTACTTCTGGTACTCGTCGAGTGTCGTGGCACCGATGCTGCGCAGGTCACCACGCGCCAGCGCGGGCTTCAGGATGTTGGCGGCATCCATCGCGCCGCTGTTCTTGCCGGCACCCACAAGGGTGTGGATCTCGTCGATGAACAGGATGATTTCGCCCTGTGCCTGGGTGATCTCGTTGATGACCGACTTGAGTCGCTCCTCAAACTCTCCCTGGTACTTTGCGCCGGCAATCAGTGCGCCCATGTCGAGCGAATAAACCTGCTTCATCTTCAGGTTCTCGGGCACATCGCCACGCACGATGCGCTGTGCCAGCCCCTCGACAATGGCGGTCTTGCCGGTACCCGGCTCACCGATGAGGATGGGGTTGTTCTTGGTGCGGCGGCTCAGAATCTGCAGCACGCGGCGAATCTCATCGTCGCGGCCGATAACGGGGTCGAGTTTGCCCTGACGGGCGCGCTCGTTCAGGTTCACAGCATACTTGCTCAGGGCGTTGTACTGCTCCTCGGCACTCTGCGAGGTGGCATTCTTGCCCTTGCGCAACTCATTGATGGCGGCCTGGAGGCCGTCGTGGGTCATGCCGGCATCCTTGAGGATGGTCGAGGCGGTAGACTTGACTTCAAACAGGGCGAGCAGGATTGCCTCGACGGTCACATACTGGTCCTTGTTCTTGCTGGCGATGTCGTTTGCCTTCTCCAGCGTTTTGCTGGCATCGTTGCTCAAGTATGGCTCGCCGCCGCTCACGCGAGGCAGGCGTTGCAGTGCAGCTTCGAGTGACCTTTCCACATTGGCCGGATTGATGTCCAGCTTCTGGAAAATGAAGCGCACAACGGATTCCCCCTCGGTCATGACGGCCTTGAGCAGGTGCTCAGGCTCTACGGCCTGGTTGCCACCCGTCCGGGTCAACTGGACGGCTTTCTGGACAACCTCTTGTGCTTTGATTGTGAAATTGTTAAAGTTCATATGATTATTTCTCCTTTCTTGTCATTTCTAGTGGTTTAAAACACCTTTATAATGTCCTTCAACACTCATGCCAATGAGTAAAAACTGCCATTTTGTCAGTTTTGTCATATTAACAATCAACGGCCCATCCTCGTCTTGAGGAATGGACCGTTGTTAGCAGGAATGGACCGTTGTCAGCAGGGATGGGCCATTGTTGGCCTCTTGCGGACTGTCCGCGTTATTTGTTGGCCAGCACAGTGATGAATGTGATGATAGACATCGCAGTACCCATCAGGCTGATACCAAATGCAAGCTGGGGAGGCGATGACCATGACAAGCGGGCCTTGGATTCGTTGGGCTGGACATACAGGATGTCATTCTGCTGCAACTCAAACTCAGGCTTCGCGATGAAGTTTGCGTCGTTAATGTTGAAGCGCGTTGTCGTGCGTTGGCCGTTGGGGTGGGTGCGGACAAGCAAGATGTTGTCGCGGCGGCCCTGCAGGGTGAGGTCATGGCACATGGCGATGGCCTCGATGAGGTTCAGGCGTCCGTTGCTGGCTTGGATTACACCAGGAGCGTTGAAATCACCGATGCAGTAGACGCGGAAGTTCTGGATGCGGCATTCCACATTGGGCATCTCGGTGAGATAGCGCGGGTAAATCAGTGAAGTGACATACTGTTCAACCTGGGTCTTGGTCATACCCAAGATATGCAGCTTGCCAAGCACGGGGAAGTCGATGTTGCCATCCTTGTCAACCAGATAGAACATTGTTGTAGCGTCACCCACGCTGTAGGTAAGGCTACCGCCGCTCACATCGGAGATATACCTGATCTTGTTGAAGGGCTTCACGGCGTCGGCGTTAGAGCCCGACACGGTGATGTGCAACAGGTCACCAATCTTCATGGAGAAGTCACCGGCCTGAGCAGAAGCGGCAATTAATTCAGGTGGCATCTGGTCGATGTTGGTCATGTAGGGCACCTCTTTGGGGCTCTTACAGGCGACAAACGATAGCGCAATGGCCATCAAGAGTAGAAATTTACCGATTTTCATATGCATTATTTTTTAATGTTGTTGTTCTTCTAACCTGCAAAGATAGTAAAAATTGCAATAATCGCGTTTTTTTTCGGTAAAAACACGATGCCGATGCGCGTTTTTTCGCTTTCTTTGCATCATGAACGACATTCAACAGCCCATCGAGCGCCATCCTTGGCCGCCCTATGTCCCCGACGGGGCCCGCTATCTCTTCCTCGGCACATTTCCCCCCAAGCCCGAGCGGTGGTCCATGCCTTTTTTCTATCCTAACCGCATCAATGACTTCTGGCGCGTGATGGGTGTTATCTTCATGAATGACCGTGATGCCTTGTGGGACAGCCGCTTGCGCTGTTTTGATCTCGATGCCATCAAGGCCCTGCTCGACCGTGAGCACATCGCCCTGTGGGACACGGCGATGGCCGTGCGCCGCCTCAAGGACAATGCCAGCGACAAGTTCCTCGAGATTGTCGAGCCCATCGACCTCGCGGCGTTGCTCGATCTCCATCCCACGATTACCCATGTCATCACCACCGGCGAGAAGGCCACCGGCGTCATCGCTGCCCAGGCCGGTATCGAAGTGCCGCCCATCGGCCGTCCCGTGGACTGCACCGTCGGCACCCATTGCTTCACCCTGTGGCGCATGCCGTCTACCTCGCGGGCTTATCCGCTGCCGTTGGAGCGCAAGGCCGAGGCCTACCGGCTCGTCTTCGCTCTGCCGTCGTGAGGCAGGGGGCGTGCTGCTCTTGCCCTGGGTGGATACCCACCCGCAACTGCTTCAGGAACTAGACTTGTTAATAACTTTTAGCGCCCAAAATTTTGCCCGTCCAGCCTAAAGCAGTACCTTTGCTATGATGTATTCAATTTCAGAACATATAGAATTCCTGATGACGCGCCACGACTGTGTGGCTATTCCCGGTTGGGGCGCGTTCATAGCCAATTATAGTCCAGCCCGTTACGACGAGGACAGCATGACGATGCATCGGCCTTGCCGCACCGTCGGCTTCAACGCCAGCGTCACCCACAACGACGGCTTGCTGGCTCAGTCGCTCATGCGGCGCGAGGGGTTAACCTATGATGAGGCTATGCGTTTCATTGCCGACAGCGTGACTTCTTTCCGTCAGCAACTTGCGAAGGACTGCGAGGTGTCGATGGGCAGGCTGGGTTACTTCCGCCGTGTCCAGGAACGCATAACCGAGTTTGTGCCGTTCTTCCGTGCCGACGGTTGCGACCAGTTTTACGGTCTCGATGACCTGTCGATCAAGACGGTTGCCGCTCTCGAGCAGCAGCGTGCCGTGCAGGAGGTTGAAGAGCCCCGTGCCGCTATCGTGCCTCAGGGCCGCAACCTGTTCTCGCGCAAGGCTGCCCAGATTGCCGCTTCGGTGGCTGTGCTCATCGGCATGGGCGTGATGCTCACGACCCCCATCGTTGTCGACCGCAGCAACCAGCAGTTGGCCAGCATGGCACCCACGGTGACTGCTCCGCGCTCGGCGCAGCTCGGTGTCACCGTCGAGCCCGGCGTGTCGGCACAGCCCATCACCCCTGTCGAGCAGTCGCAGTCGCCCACCATTGCCAGTGTGGGCAACGACAAGGGCCATTACTACATGGTCATCGCCACACTGCGCAACAATCATGAGCTGGACGCTTTCAAGAACAAGTATCCTCAGTTGGTGCCCTCGATGAAGTTGCTTGACTACAAGGGCATGATGTGTGTCTATGTCGCTCGCAGCGACGACTATAACACCTTAATGGACCTGCGTGACGAGCTCCCTAAGGCGTTGCGCGATGTCTGGATCTATAACTGATGACGGCAGCATCAGGCAGGTGTAACGCCTGCCGCCGCTCAACATCAGCAGCCACACATCATCCTTTTCGATGATATTGAGTACATTGTCCCACGGTCGGTCAGGTCCACCTGTTTCTCCATGATGGACCACCGGGCCTCGGGCGAGAAGCCGTAGTAGAAGTAGAGCAGGGCCAGCAGCATGGGCAGCACCATCAGCACCACCATCATCGCCACGATGACAAAGCGCACATCCACCCAGATGGCCAGCACGGCGCACACCGCCACAGGCAGCACCAGCCACAGCCAGTTCTCGGCCAGGAACATGGCCCCCAGGTGCCGCATATAGGCCCCTGCCGTCACTTTACCTCCATCAAACCTCATCACTTCACTTTATCTCAAGCAACATGAACAACTTGGAACAACCCAAACAACGAGGATTATATATGATTAATAATGTTGTTCAAGTTGTTCATTATAGTTCAAGTTGTTTGAAAAACACTGTTGTTTGAACCGTTGCTTTATTTTTTCTTTTTCTTGGCGTACATCGCGCGGCGGCGGGCGATTTCCTCGTAGCCGCGTTTGTAGGCCTGGCGGTTCTTCAGCGTCAGCGTCTGGCAATAACCCGTGCCCTCGTTGTTATAGAGTTTCGACAGGTTCAGGTACTGCTTGCCGTTGCCGCGCACCACAGGAAAGACCTCCTCCTTGCGCTTGTTCACCTTGTCGCACTGCACCGAGTGGTTCTCGGCCGTTGTGCCCGTCAGTTCGGGTGCCACACCGTCTTCGCCCACCCACACGGCATACACCTCGGCACAGGGGGGATAGCCCAGGGCAATCCACATCGTCGTCAGGCGCGGATTCTCGCCCGGCACGATGCCCTCAATCACCACGCTGGCGCTCGAGATGCGGCGCGGGATGAAGTCCTGGTCCACAATCCATGTGTCGCCGCTGCGCGTGTAGTCCTTGCCGATGAGCGAGTTGTAGAATGTGCGCGACAGTTCCTCGGTGAACACCGCCGGCGTGATGTCCTGCGCGGCGATGTGCGGTGCCAGCAGCGATTTCTCGTTCTTCTCGCGCACATAGCCCATGCCCTTGTCCTTCGCGCCGCTGTAGCTGTAGTTGGTGCGCGTTAGGATGCCCTCGGGGGCGTCGGCAAGGTCAAATTTCACATATCTGTAGTTGCCCGTCTCAAAGTAGGCACCGTTGCCCTGCGCGTCGATCACGCCGAAGTTGGCCTCCACGCCCAGCGGCTTGGGCCGCGTCTTCAGCAACTGCTCAAAGTCGTCCACTGTCTTGCAGCGTTCCAGCGCGTAGCGCATCAGTTCGCCCTCGCGGTCCATGTTCTTCACGCCGTCGTTGCCGTTCAGGTTATAGGACGCCGTGTTCATGATGGCAAATCCCGCCTCGTTGAATCCCATCCACGCCGCCGTGTCCCGCAGGTCGCGAGCGTCGAACAGCGCCACAAACTCCATCAGTCCGTCGTGCCCCTTGATGCGTTCCACGCGGTTGTTCAGGTCGTTGGTGTCGCGGTTCTTCCACATCAGCGGACGCCCGTTGGCCGTCAGTTTGCCGCTCACGATGGCCGATGTGCACGCATCAGCCGCTATTATCACGCCCAGCACAGCCACCAGGGCCATCAACAATCTTCTCTTCATATCCTTTGAATTTTAGTTCTGAAAGATCTATATCATTTATATTATCTGCAAAGATAATGCAAATCTTTATTAACTGGCATCCGCTTCCCGCTTTTTTGTCGGCCAATGAAACGAATTCATCACTTTTCAGGTATTTCACGCCCGCCCAACCAAAACGGACAAAAAACAACTGAATCGTCTGATTCTTCTGATTCTTCTGAAAGCATTGATATACCAACCCCGCTGCTGCCACAAGAACTGCCAACGGTTTTAACGGATTAAACTGACAGGCTGCCGCACTCCTGATAAAAAGTTACAACACCTCAACAACAAACCATAGTTTTTCCTTACATTGGATAAATAAAAAACTCCCACCGAAGCGGGAGTATAGGTTTTACCCTTCGGCCATGATGGCCTTATTGTGATAAGATGTAGGAATCTTATGGGCACAAAATTATAACTATTATTTTGCAGAATCAAGTAATTGGAGTAAATTTACCGAAATTTAACAGATAAATTATCACTTTATGGAAAAAATATTAGGAATTGACACCGGAACAAATAGCCTTGGATGGGCGATTATAGAAAAGAATGACAACGGTGAAATTAAATTATTGCACAAAGGAACAAACATTTTTACCGAAGGAGTAAAAATAGAAAAAGGTATTGAATCTTCTAAGGCAGCCGAACGCACCGAACACAGGGCTTTGCGTAAACATTATTGGCGGCGCAAAGTGAGGAAAATACGCCTGCTCACGGTATTGGAACAGAATCGTTTGTGCCCTCCCGTTGACACTGAGCAATTACGAGATTGGCGTCTGAATGGTATTTACCCTCATGATGAAGAATTCCTGGCATGGCAGCGCACTGAGGATAAGAATAATGTGAATCCATACCAGTTCAGGCATATCTGTTTGACACAACAATTGGATTTGTCTAACTTGACACAACGATATATTTTGGGCCGAGCACTGTATCATCTTAATCAGCGTCGAGGTTTCCTAAGCAACAGGAAAGAGACGACAAAGGCATCAGACGGTGCCGTCAGTGAAGGTATCAGCAGCCTGACTGCCGAGATGCAGGATGCGGGGTGTGAGTATTTGGGCGAATACTTCTATCGTCTCTATCAGTCTGGCGAGAAGATAAGGAGCCGTTATACCGCACGCAACGAGCATTACCTGAAAGAATTCAATGCTATATGCGAGAAGCAGCAACTGTCTGAGGATTTGGTCGACAATCTTAGGAGAGCCATCTTTTTCCAGCGCCCGCTGAAATCGCAGAAGGGCACTGTCGGCACCTGCGCTTTCGAGAAAGGTAAAGCGCGTTGTCCGGCATCACATCCCTTGTTTGAGGAATTCCGTCTTTACAGTTTCTTGAACAACATCAAAATCAAGACGCCCGCCGATGCCGATCTGCGCTATTTGTCGGGTGATGAAAAGGCTATCATCTTGCCTCTTTTCAAGAAGTACCGGAAAAGCAAACACTCCTTTAATTTTGAGGATATCGCCAAGAAACTCGCTGGCAAGGGAAAATATATGTACTTCCGTGACAAAGACGACAAGCCCTACCAGTTCAACTATCAGATGGATACTCCTGTTCCCATCAGCACGGTAACTGCTCAACTCGTGGAAATCTTCGGTGAGAATTGGTTGGAAGGGGCATGTGAGGTTTATACACTTGCCGAGGGGAAAACTCCGTTCCAAATCATGAATGATGTCTGGCACGCCCTGTTCTTCTTTGACGATGAGGAGAAATTGAAGATGTTTGCCAAGGACCGGCTGCAATTAAGCGATGAGGATGCCGAGAAATTTGCCCACATCTCAATGCCTAATGACTATGCTTCACTTAGCCTCAAGGCCATCCGCAAAATTCTGCCATTCCTCAAGGACTATGGCCTGATTTATTCCCAGGCCGTCTTTTTGGCCAATCTGGACGAGGTGCTGCCCTCTTTTTTCATGAGGCATGACGACGAACACGAGAAGGCCATCAATGCTGCTGTTGAGGCTTTATTGGAGTATGGCAATAAAAATGATGAGCGCCCCTTGGAGGTCTATTTCAAGGATTATTTGAAAAGCGAATATTCAGGATATGATTTTGATGAAAAGAGCCTGCAGAAACTCTACCACCCGTCAATGATGGAGCAGTACCCACATGTGGCCCCTGGTGATGACGGCATCTACCAGTTGGGCTCGCCCCGCATCAGCAGTGTGAGGAACCCGATGGCTATGCGTTCTATGTTCCGATTGCGCAAGGTGGTTAACTTATTGTTGGCTCAGGGTTATATTGACAAGGATACCAAGGTCCACATCGAGTTCTCAAGGGATCTCAACGATGCTAACCGCCGATGGGCGATTCAGCAGTGGCAACGCCAACAGGAGAAAAACAGAGAGGAAATCAGGAAGAGGATTCAGGAAGATGCCCACATCGAGAATCCCACCGATAACGACATCCTCAAGTATCAGTTATGGGAAGAGCAGAATCACATCTGTATCTATACAGGCAATCAAATCGGGATTTCTGATTTCTTGTGCTCTAATCCCAAGTATGATATCGAGCACACTGTTCCCCAGAGTGCAGGTGGTGATAGCACCAAGATGAACTTGACGCTGTGCGAGAGCGCTTATAACCGCAAGACCAAAAAGACTAAACTGCCCACAGCGTTGCCCTACTACGAAGCCATGCTGCAGCGCATTGAGCACTGGAATGAGCGTGCCGAAGAACTGAGCAAGCGCATTCGCAAACTCAAGGGCAGTAGGGCTGCCACCAAAGAGGAGAAGGACAGTATCATTCGCCGCCGCCATCTGTTGTCGTTGGAGCGCGATTATTGGAGGGGCAAGTACAGGCGATTCACGATGACCGAGGTGCCCGAGGGCTTCTCCCGCCGTCAGGGGACGGATATCAGTGTCATCTCTCGCTATGCCCGCATGTACCTGAAATCTGTCTTCGACAAGGTCTATATCGTCAAGGGCATCGCTACATCAGACTTCCGCAAGATGTGGGGCATACAGGACGAATATACCGCCAAGGAGCGTGTCAATCATGTTCATCACTGCATTGATGCAATCACCATCGCCTGCATTGACAAGGTGCAATACGACAAATTGGCCCGGTTCTATCAGGACGAGGACAACTATCATCTGGGCAAGGGCAATAAACCCCAATTTGAGAAGCCGTGGCCCACATTTGTTGCCGATATCAAGCACATCCAGGATGAACTCCTTGTTGCACATTACGCCAAGGACAACATGCCCAAGCATACCAAGAAGAAAGGTGGCGACAACTACATCCAGGGTGATACCGCCCGTGGTTCGCTTCACAACGACACCTATTATGGTGCTATAGAGCGTGACGGTGACATCCGCTATGTTGTCCGCAAGAGCCTCGACATGCTCGAGGCCAAGGACATCGATAAGATTGTTGATGAAGTAGTAAAGCAGAAGGTAAAAGATGCCATTGCCACTCATGGCAGCCTCAAAGCGGCGGTCGAAGCGACAATCTGGATGAATGAGCCGAAGCAAATCCCCATCAAGAAAGTGAGGATATTTGCCAACTCAGTGACCAGGCCTATCAACATCCGTCAGCATCGCGACAAGTCTCGACATGAGTACAAACGGCAGTTCCATGTGCAGAACGACCGCAACTACATGATGGCAATTTATGTTGGCTGTGATGAGCGCGGTAGGGAGAAACGGACATTTGAACTCATCAGTAACATCATAGCAGCCAATTTCTACCGAAGGAGTGGACAGAACGCTGAAGAGAAAAGGCAATTGGTTCCCGAGGTCAATAATGGGTGTAGTTTGAAATATCAATTGAAAATCGGCACAATGGTTCTCTTGTATGAGAACAACCCTGATGAAATCTGGAATTCAAATCTTCAGGAATTGCAAAAACGACTATATAAAGTGACAGGTTTGAATTCTTTTATGTCAGGTAGTAGATCTTATGGGCGCATTTCGTTGGTTCATCATCAAGATGCAAGACCTGGTACAGAAGTCAAACAGATAAATGGCGCGTTTAGAGCATCTGAAGTTTTCCGCCCAGGTATCTTGATGCTTCACACTCAATTTAAGGCTCTTGTAGACGGGGTGGACTTTGAATTGAATGACTTGGGTGAAATTAAGAAAATAATAAATGATTAAACAGACATTGATGTTCACTTCACCAGTTGCTCTGTCCCTAAAGTATGGGCAACTGGTGGTGAAGTCCCTCGAGGATGATAAAACCCTCACGAGACCAGTCGAGGATATCGGCTTCCTCATCATCGACAATCCCATGGTTTCGTTGACTATTCCATTGCTCAATGAACTGGCTGCCAACAATGTGGCTGTCATCATCTGTGACAAGAAACAGATGCCTCAGGCCATGTTGCAACCACTTGTGGGTAACACGACGCTCCAAGAGAGCCATAAGTTTCAAATTGAGGCTGCATCACCGATCAAGAAACAGATGTGGAAGCAACTTGTTGAGGCTAAAATCAAGAATCAGGCGGCGCTGCTTGATCGACTGGGAAAAGAGGGTCAAATGTTGAAACCGTTTTATGCAAATGTTAAGTCGGGCGATACCGATAATCGCGAGGGCGCAGCCGCCCGAGTCTATTGGTCGCAGTTGTTTGAAAATGGCTTCAAGCGGAATCGTGATGGTGACTCGCCCAATCAGTTCCTGAATTACGGCTATACCATTCTTAGGGCTGCTGTGGCCAGGGCATTGGTCGGGTCTGGATTGTATCCCGCATTTGGCATCTTTCATCGAAACAGATACAATGCTTTTCCTCTTGCCGATGATGTGATGGAGCCCTATCGACCATTTGTCGACGAGGTGGTTTATTCCCTATGCCAGGATGATGAAACCAACGACTTGGACAATAATGTCAAGAGCCGACTATTGCGAGTCCTGTTCGCTGATGTGAAAATCGGAAAGATGACTCGCCCGCTTGAGGTTGCACTGTCGCTGACAACTGCTTCTCTGGTTAAAGTGTTTAAGGGAGACGCTAAAAAACTCACACTCCCCAGGATGCCATGAGCGAAAACCGACTAAATGCCTATCGCATTATGTGGCTTTTTGTTTTTTTTGATTTACCTGTCGTAACCAAGAAACAAAGGAAAGCTGCTGCGCTTTTCCGCAAAAACTTGATGAAAGATGGTTTCGTTATGTTCCAGTATTCAGTTTATATCAGGCACTGCGGGTCGCATGAGAGTATGAAGGTGCACGCTAAACGGGTGAAACTTTTCGTCCCCGACGAGGGAAAGGTAAGTGTACTGAGCGTAACCGATAAGCAATATGGAGATATCGTTAATTACTGGGGCAAGAAAGAAAAAGATAAAAAGGTGATAACCGAGCCACTCCAGTTAGAAATAATTTGGTAATTTTGTAAACAAGTACTGCATCTATCGCCACTTCTTAATCGATAATTATGTCGCAACTTGCTGGAAATAAGCTAGATATTTGAATTAAGTTGTGGTTTGATGTAGGAACTAGAGAAGATACAACGCGTGTGGGCATTGCAGACGACAAGCGAGGTTGTGGTTTGATGTAGGAACTAGAGAAGATACAACGCTTTAATTCTTCAGGTTTAACACCGGTTAGTTGTGGTTTGATGTAGGAACTAGAGAAGATACAACTACCTGTATGTCAAGCACCGCCAGCCGGCAGTTGTGGTTTGATGTAGGAACTAGAGAAGATACAACACTGATGGGGCGTGCACCTGGTGCTGACGGGTTGTGGTTTGATGTAGGAACTAGAGAAGATACAACGAACTTACCAAGTCCACTTCCAGAAGGGTGTTGTGGTTTGATGTAGGAACTAGAGAAGATACAACCTTGTTGATGACGGTGTTCTGCTCAGCAGGTTGTGGTTTGATGTAGGAACTAGAGAAGATACAACAGAAGAAGTACCAATACCAGATGCAACAAGTTGTGGTTTGATGTAGGAACTAGAGAAGATACAACCTTCAGCTTCACTTGCAGAAGTCTGCAAGAGTTGTGGTTTGATGTAGGAACTAGAGAAGATACAACTCGCTATAGGGGATGGACGAACTAGGGCAAGTTGTGGTTTGATGTAGGAACTAGAGAAGATACAACCATAAAAAATCGAGTTTTGCACAAAATTAGTTGTGGTTTGATGTAGGAACTAGAGAAGATACAACCGGGTTGCCGTGGACGATGTACAGGTTCTGGTTGTGGTTTGATGTAGGAACTAGAGAAGATACAACATGTCCTCCACCGCTTGTAGCACTTAGGAGTTGTGGTTTGATGTAGGAACTAGAGAAGATACAACAGCGGATTTGTGCGCTTTGCTAGCCTCTTCGTTGTGGTTTGATGTAGGAATAATAGTCAAAAGAACCATCTGACTGATGGCAACTGTCGATGGCAAGGGAGGGTGGCAGCCAATTCGATTAATTAGTTTAATTCGCAGACTTTTAATGCGGGTGTGCGGATGCCATAGTCCTTCTTGTCTTTCTTGTCTTCCTTTTATCAAGTGGCAGTGGCAGGGTTGGTGCATCATCGGGATGGTTTTGGGAGATAAATAAGAGGGGCGTGGGCCCGCTATGTCGCGTTATTCATTTCGTCGCGTTCTTTGATAGGTAGTGGTTTGTTGACGAAATGGCAAGTAGTGCAACCGAAAAATCTTTTCAGCATGGACAAACACTCCCCGTCCCATTATCTTTGCTCCATTTATTAGCTTTATTGAACAAAACCAGAAAAACGCCATGTACGAAAATCAATGTATCTATTTGCGCCAGCCCGTTTTTGAAGACCCGCAACAGAACTGCATCTTCACTTGCGAAACCGATTTGTCCGAATTCGGAGCGACACCATTGGTCACCAACTGCGGCATACCCGTAGTGCTTAACCATGAGATTACACTTGTCACTGGTTGCAGCCATTCGCGCACTCACCACTATGCCAAAATGCTCGCAACAGCCATTCTCAATGGCGGGCAATACCCTTTTGCTCCAAGTTTCACTACTGAGCTCAAGGGGGGAAAAGTCATGTGGATTGACTCAGTTAACTCCATCCACTCTGTTACCAACTTGATGCAGCAATTCAAGGAGAACTGCAAAATCAACAGCGACAACTTCCAAATGATGTGCCTCGACTGTCTTGGGGCCTTCAATAACAACAGTAGCTTAATCGTCGACCTCATCATCGGGGCGGTGCGTGATTTTAGGCCCAATTTCATCGTCATCAACGACATTGACCACCTCATCCCGTTTGCTGGACATCGCGACACCAACGACTTCGTCGCTTTTCTGAGGGAAACCACATCACTCTACAATGTTGCTGTTTGCGCCATCGCACACAACCTCATCGGTAAAGTCAAGAATACCACGGGACTGCTTGGAACGGAGCTCTTTGGTATAGCAACCAACATCTTCCGGGTCATCGACCATGGTGCAACATCTACCGTCACTTCCTACAAGGCATTGGAACAGACCCCTTACGAGTTCACTTTCACGCTCAACGACCGAAACCTGCCGCAGGAGGTCGTCATTGCGCCCCAACGCGTCTCTGCATCCCAAGACTACATCGACACGCTCACTTTGCAAGACATTTTCTCTAGCATTATTTCTGACGGGGTTTCCATCAAGCCCGACGAGCTCATGGCAAGTGTCACCAGTCACCTCATCCGTCTGGCCAAATTTAACCGCGCTCGCAATCTCATATCCAACGCACTCATCCGAGGCATCATCTCCCGTGATCCAGCAACGGGAGACTACTCTGCCACCCCGGTTATGAGAGAAATTCCCGACCCTCGCACATCTTGCTTTTTGACAGGAAGCGATATCCACAGCCAAGCCCTCCTAAACCACTTGCAAACAGGATACTACGACCGCATCCTAACCCCTGACAAGCACAAGCCTATTGCTGCTTTTAACACTCCCCCCGACCCACACCCCCAAGGGAATGCTCCCATATCGAGCGATACCATCGCGCCCCCGCCCCCGCAGCCCCCTGTCCCGTAATGCGGGCGACAGCCCGTAAAAAAAAGCCGCTCGTCCCCTCGTCCCCGTCCCGTATCGCGCGCCCCTGTCCCGTAATGCGGGCGACAGCCCGTAAAAAAAAGCCGCCCCCGCAGCCCGCTAGCCCCCCTGTCCCGTAATGCGGGCGACAGCCCGTAAAAATTTAAATAGTGGAAATTAGTTTCCCTTCATCAGGTGGAGGCGGTTCGCTAGGGTTGCGGTATCGTTGACTGGGGCGAGATTAGGCTGCGTCATGACATAAAAAATGAAAAAGTGGCCTTTTTCATTTTTTATGTCCATGACTTGCACTAATTTTGTGGCGTGATTCAATGAGTTTGGGGGTGCCCCGCAGTATCAGGGGCTGAGAACATACCCATCGGATCTGATCCGGACAATGCCGGCGTAGAGAACAACTAATGAATTAAAAAAATGAAGAAGACTTTGTTGATGGTTGCCGCAACGATGGCAACCCTTGCCGCAGCGGCACAGCCCGCGGCAACCGACACGGTGCCCACCATCGCGCTGAGCGAGGTGGAGGTACTGGGCACGCGTGCCAGTGAGAACACTCCTGTAGCGTATACCAATGTGACGGGCAAGCAGATTGCCGCCGTGAACCATGGCCTGGACATCCCGTTCCTGCTGACGATGACGCCGAGCGTGATTACCACGAGCGACGCGGGTGCGGGCGTGGGCTACACCTCGATGCGCGTGCGCGGCACCGATGCTACCCGCATCAACATCACGGTGAACGACATCCCGTTGAATGACTCGGAGAGCCATAGCGTTTTCTGGGTGAACACGCCGGACTTTGCCTCGTCGGTGCGTGACATTCAGGTACAGCGTGGTGTGGGCACCTCGACCAACGGCTCGGGCGCCTTTGGTGCGAGTGTCAACATGCGCACCCAGGGCTTCTCGCGCGATGCTTTTGCCGAGGTGTCGGGCAGTTACGGCTCGTTTAACACCAACAAGGAGACGCTGCGTGTGGGCAGTGGCCTGTTGGGGGACCACTGGTCGGTTGAGGCGCGCCTGTCGCACATCGGCAGTGACGGCTACCGTGACCGCGCGAGCAGCGAACTGGTGAGTTACTATGGGCAGTTGGGCTACTTCGGCGGCGGCACCTCGCTGCGTTTCATCACCTTTGGCGGCAAGGAAGACACCTACCACGCCTGGGACGGCATCAGCCGCGACGACCTGAAGGACAACCGCACCTATAACCCCAACGGCGAAATCAAGCACGACGGCAAGGTGACGGGCTTCTACAAGGACCAGAAAGACATCTACCGCCAGACGCACTATCAGCTGATTTGGAACCAGACCTTCAACCCCGAGTGGAAACTCAATGTGGCACTGCACTATACCGACGGCTACGGCTACTACCAGGAATACAAGAACGCGCGCACGCTCAAGGAGTATGGCCTGGAGCCTGTGGTGACGCCCGAGGGCACGAGCAAGAAGGCGAGCCTGGTGCGCAAGAAATGCCTGGACAGCGGCTTTGGCGGCGGTGTGTTCTCGTTGCAGTACAGCGGCGAGCGCCTGGCAGCTACACTGGGTGGCGGCATCAACCGCTACACTAACGACCACTACGGCCAGGTCATCTGGGTCGAGAACTACACCAGTCCGCTGGCGCCCGACCACGAGTATTACCGCAACTATGCCCGCAAGAACGACTTCAACATCATGAGGGGCGATAACGACAAGTGGGACTGGACCGCCAGCCCCGAGCACCTGCAGGTGCTGGACATCGACGAGCCGTTTGACTTCTTCAACCCCAAGGCAGGCGTGAACTGGCAGATGAACGAGCACAACCGCTTCTATGCCTCGTTTGCCGTGGCCCAGAAAGAGCCCACCCGCAACAACTACAACGACGGTCCGCTGGTGAAGCATCCCACGAGTGAGAAACTCTATGACTGGGAGGCCGGCTACGAACTGCGCAGCGGCCGTTTCAGTGCCGGCGTCAACTTCTATTATATGAAATACAAGGACCAGCTGGTGCTCAACGGCAAGATCAACGAGATTGGCGAGCTGATGGCCGAGAATGTCCCCGACAGTTACCGCATGGGCGTGGAACTGATGGCGGGCTACCGCTTCACCGACTGGCTGCGCTGGGATGTGAACGCCACGCTGTCGCGCAACCGCATCAAGGACTATGTGGGCTATGTGAGCGACTATGACGCCGACACATGGGACGACATGTGGACCCAGACCGAGATCCATGCCGGCGACAAGACCATCGCCTTCTCGCCCAGCGTGACCGTGGGCAGCCTGATTGCCCTGGACTACAAGGGCTTCACCGCCGCGCTGCAGTCGCAGTATGTCTCGCGCCAGTACCTCGACAACTTTGAGCGCAAGGAGGACTCGCTCGACCCCTACTTCGTCAACAACCTGGACCTGGCTTACACCTTCAAGTTGCCTCACCTGCGCAGCGTGACCGTGGGCGCCACCATCTACAATCTGCTTGACGAGAAGTACGAGACCAACGGCTACTCGCAGACCTGCGCCCTGTATCCCGGCGGCAGCAAGGATGCGCAGTACAACCTGTACAGCGACCCGCGCTTCTATCCCATGGCTGGCCTCAACGCCCTGGGCCATGTGACACTGAGGTTCTAATTACTCTAGAGAAACTAGATTTACTAGATGAACTAGATTTACTAGAGAAACTAGAGGAACTAGATCATCTAGATGATTGCGACGATGACGGACACGATTGTGCAATATTTCAGTGACTTCACTCTGGTCAAGGCTATCGACATGGCAGGCCTGGTGCTCGGCCTCATCTACCTGTGGCTCGAGTTCAAGGCCAGCATCTGGCTGTGGCTGGTGAGCGTCGTCATGCCCATCGTGCACGGCTACCTGTACTGGGCGCGCGGCTTGTATGCCGACTTCGGCATGGAGGTCTACTATGTCCTGGCCGCAGTCTATGGCTACGCCATGTGGCGGTGGGTGCGCAGCCGCAATGCCGGGGCAGGGGAGCAGGCAGCCGAGCGTCCCATCACGCGCTTCCCGCTGCGGCTAGTGCTGCCCGTGACGCTCATCGGGATGGCGCTGTGGGGCGCCATCTACTGGGTGCTGCTCACCTTTACCGACAGCAGCGTGCCCTTGTGCGACAGTTTCACCACAGCACTGAGCATGGTGGCCCTGTGGGCGCTCGCCAAGAAATATGCCGAGCAGTGGCTGCTGTGGTTTGTCGTGGATCTCGTGTGTGCTGTTCTCTATATCTACAAGCAGATTCCGTTCACGGCCTGCCTCTACGCCTTCTACACCGTGATGGCCGTGCTGGGCTACCGCTACTGGCTCAAAAAGATGCGTCAGCAGCCTGCAGGGGTGTAAATCGTAAGAAAAACGGCCGAAAAATTTGGAAATCCCAATTTTTTACGCTTATTTTGCGACATAATTATTGACATTTAAACCCATAATGATTATGAAGCAGAAAGCAAGATTACTTTTAACGGTGTTGTTCGCAATGGTGGCCGTCTCGGTATTTGCCGGCGGCTGGCTTAAGGTGACCGGCAACAGTGTGAGGCTGAGAATGGCTCCTGGCGGTGCCGACTCGGGCCTGAGGATGGACAAAGGCGACAAACTGGAGTGGTACAGCTATGACGACGGCTGGTACTCGGTTCAGTATGGCGAAAACATTTACTACATCTCGTCGAAGTATGTTGAGCGCATCTCACAGGAGCAGACCCAGAAATATGTGGTTGTTACCGGTGACAAGGTGATCATGAGAAAGGCCCCGGGCGGCAAGGACTCCGGTTTGAGGGCCAACGATGGTGACCGCTTCAAATATCTTGGCGAAAAGGGCGATTGGTTCAAAATCCAGTTCAAGGGCAACTCCTACTGGGTTTCCAAGAAATATGCCGTGATCAAGCAATAGTCACGGCATCGGCCCGCTGACAACTAAAAGGGGGAAGGCAGTCAAATCAGACTGCTTTCCCTCTCTTGGTTTATGGATTGTCGTTGCTCTGGATGCCGCGGACACGCTGGATGTAATTGAACAGTCGCCTGTAGAACGGGTGGCGCGTCATGGTGGGGGCATCGCCCAGGATGAACAGTTTCATGCGGGCGCGCGTGATGGCGACATTCATGCGGCGCAGGTCGCGCAGGAAGCCGATCTGGCCCGTGTCGTTGGCGCGTACCAGCGAGATGATGATGACATCGCGCTCCTGGCCCTGGAAGCCATCGACGGTGTTGACCGTGATCAAGTGCCGGAAGGGCTTGAAGAAGGCGCGTTTTCTGATCAGCCGCTTGATGTACTGCACCTGGGCCCGGTAGGGCGAGATGATGCCCACATCGATGCTGTTGTCGAGGACACACTGCTTGCCCACACGCTGGAAGTAAATCTGCAGCAGGCTCAGGGTGAGGCCAGCCTCGCCCTTGTTGACACGGCCGAAGGTTTCGCCGAT
Source organism: uncultured Prevotellaceae bacterium (assembly GCA_900322135.1). GTDB lineage: Bacteria > Bacteroidota > Bacteroidia > Bacteroidales > Muribaculaceae > Sodaliphilus. The sequence goes on along the minus strand of ONYP01000057.1, from coordinate 6,228 downwards.
GAACTGTTCACGGAAATTGTCCTGCTCGTCCTCGCCCAGGTTGATGGCGGAGGTGTCGAACCACAGGATGGGGGCATCGCCCTCATGGATGGCGCGGTGGGCCACCTCGGGGGCCGACCTCATCCTGCTATGGTAGAAGTAGTCGCTGCTGAACTGCATGATCTCGTCGTTCATGCGGTACTGCACCTCAAGCAGCGAGACGCACTCGGGCTTGTTGTTGACGATGCGCTCCATGAGCGTGGTGCCCAGGCCGCCCTTCAGGGCCTCGAGGCTCTTGACGGTGGGCGGCAACTGGCAATGGTCGCCGGCGAATATCACGCGGCTGGCACGGCGGATGGGAATCCAGCAGGCCGCCTCGAGGGCCTGGGCCGCCTCGTCGATGAACAGGGTGCCGAACTTGTGTCCGTCGAGCAACTTGTTACCCGCCCCGACGAGCGTTGACGCGATGACGCGTGCCTGCCCGAAGATGTCGGCGTTGATGCGCACTTCGAGTTCGACAGCCACCTCCTTGAGGCGCTCAATCTTCTGGTGAAAGCGCTCGCCACTCTCGCGGCGCCGGCGCCTCATCTCGCGCATGGTGCGCCTCACCTGCCACAACTTGGGGTAGTCGGGGTGGTCGGCAAAGCGGTGCTCATAGGTGAAACTCAGCATCTTGTCGTTGACACGGGTGGGATTGCCCAACCTCAGCACCGGGATGCCGCAGTCCACGAGTTTCTCGCTGATCCAGTCGACGGCGGTGTTGCTCTGGGCACACACCAGCACCTGGGTCTCGCGCTTGAGGGTCTCGTTGATGGCCTCGACCAGCGTCGTCGTCTTGCCCGTGCCCGGCGGGCCGTGCAGTACCCGCACATCCTTGGCCCGCAGCACATCGTTGACGGCCCGCTCCTGGCTCGTGTTGAGCCAGGGGAACCGCATCGGCTCGAAGGTGAAAGTCCCTGCCGGCTGGTGGCTGTAGAACAGGTCGCGAAGGTAGGCCAGCCGCGTGCCCTTGGCATTCATGGCGCGCTCCAGGGCGTCGAACATGAAGCGGTAACTCGTCTCGTCGAAGAACAGTTGCACGCCCAGCGGCAACGGCGAGTTCTGCAGTTCGAGCGTGTGTCCCTCGGGGATGGCCACGACCATGCGGTTGCCGTCGACATAGGAGATGGTGCCCGTGAAGCCGAAGAAGCGGACTCCCGTTGCCTGCTTCAGGTCGCCGGCGGGTGCCTCGGCGCTGAAGAAGACCACCGGCTTGCCGTACTCGAAGTTGTGGTCGATTTCCTCGTCGCCCTGCCGCGTTACCTCGATGCAGTACTGGTTGACCGAGTTGTAGTAGGTGCGGCCCGCGTGCAGCGTTCTCCTCCTGGTATTCCACCTGGAGCAGATGCCGTTGCTGTTGCAGCAGTGCTATGGCCGCAGTGTTGCTCATCCGTTGGTCTGTTGAGTGATTAAATGACCTGTTTTTTTTTGACTGTTGCAAAGGTACTACAATTTAAGTGTAGTTTCATCTATTTCTGCTCCAAATGGGTGCCCACTGCCCATTTTGTCACGATGCCTCTCGATGATCAAGTGCAGCCACCGGCGCTCAGTTTGCTTGAGAATCAAAAAAAGTCACCCGTGAAGGTTGATAATGTCAGCTGATTGTTGTACATTTGCCATATCGTGAGAGGGGTTTTTGCCCGGTTTCGGTTTGCAGCAGTGGATGAGGCGAAATCCCTGTCGTAGAAGCATCCTTAATCAACTTGTTGTTGGCCAGGGTGTTATATGATTTAGTCAAAAGTGCTGTGAAATTAAAGCATAAATACTGTCATCATGAAAAAAGTTATATTTACGATGTTCGCCATTTGCGCTCTCTTGGCAGTGCCGTGTGGTGGTCATGCTAAAGCCAGTGATGAAATGAGAGCGGCCGATGCCTCTGTCGGCAACCAGCCAAGTGTGGCACCTGCCGCCCAGACGGGTGGCAACACATTCGTCAGTGACAAGTTTACCATGTCTTATCCTGATATTGTGCAGGAATCGTACGCCGATACCGAGATGGGTATGCTCACCGCAACCAATGACGATATCGGTATCACTCTGAATGTCACATTTAGCGAAATGCCTTGGGATCCAGCTGATTACCAGGAATACTATCAGGGCCTGACCGGAATGGAGTCGTCGAGCCTCTATCAGTTTGAGCCGCCCAGGATTGATGGCAAAATCATGACCTTTAAAGGTGTGGATGAAGATGGCGGACAAGTATGCACCTTCTTCATTGTCTTCATGGCATCTGATGCCGGCGTGACGGGCGATTTCAGTTATCCCGTTGAAAGTGCCGCTGAGATTGAGCCTCAGATTATGCCTATGCTCAAGAGCATCACGAAAAATTAGGATAGCTAAAAAAACCGCTAACATTACAAGCCTCGGCAGCAGTCGGCAGCATGTAGTCGAGCGCGCTGCGCTCCCACGGCACCTGTTCCGGCTGGTAATTTGCAAACCTTTCAATACTTACAGGGCCAAATAGTATATAATTCCCAAAAAATAATGCGCTGACCCGTTTGGGCCCGCGCATTGTTTTCATATCACACGAAACACACTTGATTAAAGACCGAGGACCATGTCAATCAAGTCAGTCAAATCGTTAATATCAATCTCACTATTGCCATCGATGTTGGCTGCCTGCTGGATGATGGCTACATTGTTATCTAACAGGTAGCTAATCAGGTCGGATACATCATTAATGTCGACTTCATGGTCACCATTGACATCGCCGAGTATGTATTCGGGTTCTTCACCAATCATGAGGTAGACGATGTCGGAAGCGCTGCGCACTCCATCAATTGTGTAGTAGACCTGAACGCCGATGCGCCAGAAGTCAGGTTTATGTAAGAAGTGAATCGCTCCCGGTGTAATGTAACCATGTATGAGCGAGAAGGGTATCTCGGTCATGTCGCCCGTCATTCCATGGAGATAGTCATAGGGGCCATATTCTTCATAGAGGAAAGTGTAGGGCTTGTCATAGTCGTAGAAGATGGTGTAGGAGACATTGGACTGCATCAAGGCATTACCGTCTACATCAACCGGCGGGATGATATCAAACTCAAATTTTGAAGACCAATCGGTGCCGTCACCTGGGGTCCACACCAGGTCGGTGGCATTAGCCGGCGTTGCGGGAGTCACACTCTCAAGGTAAGTGTAAACGATGTTGGACGCAGTCTTGGTGCCATTGAAGTTGTAGTACACCTGAATGCCGATGCGCTCGGTAAAGAATGGAGGATTCTCGTTGTTTGTTCGGTAGAAAAACACGATAGAATCATTCATGCTGTGCTTGCCAAAACCGTAAGGGATTTCGGTCATGTCCTCAGTGATTCCATCCATAGAGCCATAATCGTCTACAGTGAAAGTGAAAATCTGGTCATCATCGGTAAAAATGCTGTAACTGACATTCGCAGGATTAAGATCTATGCCAAATGTCGCATCTTTGAGGTCGATTTTGAACTTCAGATTAGACTGACCCAGGACACTGCTTCCGAAGTCTTGCCACACCACATTAGTGGGATCCTTAGGAGTCAGGCTAAATTGTGCAGATGCGCCAAATGCGACCGCAAATGCAGCAAAGATTAGTAGCAATTTCTTCATAATAGTAAAATTTGGTCTTATGTTAATATTTCGCTTAAATACCCGTGCAAAAATAATCAAATTTCCTTAAATTGCAAAATAATTCAGGGTTATTATTTTTGATTTGTCAGTCTGTGAAACGGGAGACTGCCGCTCTGCGATATCAATTGCGACTTCAATTATCGCGGCTGTAGAGAATTTCTCATTTTTCGTTTTGCCGTGTGGTAAAGTTGTGTTAACTTTGCAGGCTAAAATGTTGTACTGTTGTAGGGTACAACGCAAACTATTAATTATCAAATACTTAATATGATTAACATCAAGTTTCCTGACGGCAATGTGCGCCAATATGAGGACGGAGTTACTCCTCTGGACATTGCCAAGAGCATTAGCGAAGGCTTTGCACGCAATGTGCTGGCCGCATCATTAAACGACGAGGAATGGGATATCTCACGCCCCATTTGTATGGATGGCGATATCAAGTTCTTCAAGTGGGAGGACGCCGAGGGCAAGCACGCCTTCTGGCACACATCGGCACACCTGTTGGCCGAGGCCCTGCAGGAGCTGTACCCCAATGTGCAGTTCGGTATTGGCCCGGCTGTAGAGACCGGTTTCTACTATGACATCGATACCGGCGGCACCCCCTTGACCGATGCTGACTTCGCCAAGATTGAGAAGAAGATGACAGAACTCGCCCAGAAGAACGAGGCCGTTGTGCGCGCCGACATCAGCAAGGCCGATGCCTTGAAGTTCTTCGGTGACAAGGGCCAGACCCTGAAGTGCGAGCTCATCAATGACCTGGAAGACGGTCACATCACTACCTATACCCAGGGCAACTTCACCGACCTGTGCCGCGGTCCGCACATCCCCTCGACCGGAGCCATCAAGGCCATCAAGGTGATGTCGCTTGCCGGCGCCTACTGGCGCGGTGACGAGACCCGTCCGCAACTGACTCGCGTTTATGGCATCACCTTCCCCAAGAAGAAGATGCTCGAGGAGTACCTTGTGCTGCTCGAGGAGGCCAAGAAGCGCGACCACCGCAAGATCGGCAAGGAGATGGAGCTGTTTGCCTTCTCTCCCAATGTGGGACAGGGTCTGCCCCTGTGGCTGCCCAAGGGAGCTGCCCTGCGCAACCGCCTGCAGGACATGCTGGCCAAGATCCAGAAGCGCTACGGCTACCAGCAGGTAATCACGCCGCACATCGGCAACAAGCTGCTGTATGTGACCAGTGGCCACTATGCTAAATACGGCAAGGACTCGTTCCGCCCCATCACTACCCCCGAGGAGGGCGAAGAGTACATGCTCAAACCCATGAACTGCCCCCACCACTGCGAGATCTACAAGACCGCACCCCGCAGTTACCGTGACCTGCCCATCCGCTATGCCGAGTTCGGTACCGTTTACCGCTACGAGCAGAGTGGTGAGTTGCACGGCTTGACCCGCGTGCGCAGCTTCACCCAGGACGATGCACACCTGTTCTGCACCCCCGACCAGTTGAAGCAGGAGTTCCTCGGTGTGATGGACATCATCTCGTTTATCTTCAAGGTGTTCGGCTTCAACTACGAGGCCCAGATTTCGCTGCGTGACCCGAATAACAAGGAGAAGTATGTGGGCAGCGACGAGGTTTGGGAGAAGGCCGAGCGTGCCATCGTCGAGGCCTGTGAGGAGAAGGGTCTGGTGGCCAAGCAGGTGACCGGCGAGGCCGCCTTCTACGGTCCCAAACTCGACTTCATGGTCAAGGATGCTCTGGGCCGCCGCTGGCAGTTGGGTACCATCCAGGTGGACTACAACCTGCCCGAGCGCTTCCAACTCGAGTACACCGGTGCCGACAACCAGAAGCACCGTCCCGTGATGATTCACCGCGCCCCCTTCGGCTCGCTGGAGCGCTTCGTTGCCGTGCTTCTCGAGCACACCGCCGGCAAGTTGCCGCTGTGGCTCGTGCCCGACCAGTGTGTCGTGCTGCCCATCAGCGAGAAGTTCAACGACTATGCCCACCATGTGGCAGACGAGTTGAACAAACTCGATGTGCGTGCCATCGTCGATGACCGCAACGAGAAAATCGGCCGCAAGATCCGTGACAACGAGCTGAAACGCATCCCTTACCTCCTCATCGTCGGAGAAAAAGAGGCAGGATGTGAAGAAGTTTCTATAAGAAAACAGGGCGAAGGTGATCAAGGTTCGAAAAAAATTACTACCTTTGCAGCCGATATTAATCGCGAAGTGGCAGAAATGACCAACTTTTAAGCCGCTTCCGTGTGGCGTGTGCCACATGGAAGTGCTTGATTGTCACGATAATACTAACAATTGTAAAACTGCTGAATGAACAAAAAACCGTATCGTCCCGGGCCGAAGCGCCCGAGCAATGCCACCAGGCCCAGAGGCCGCAATCGCCAAATGGGCGGCAAAAATGACAAAGACACCAACCTGATCAACGATGAAATTCGTGCCAGCGAGGTGCGCCTGGTGGGTGACAACGTGGAGCAGGGCATTTATCCCATCGATGAGGCCCTGAAAATCGCCGAGGGGCAGGAGCTGGACCTCATCCTGATTGCGCCCCAAGCCGAGCCCCCCGTGTGCCGCGTGATGGACTACCAGAAGTTCAAGTTCCAACAGCGCAAACACGCCAAGGAACAGAAGGCCAAGTCCACCAAACTC
>ONYP01000086.1 GCA_900322135.1 uncultured Prevotellaceae bacterium | reverse complement strand
AGTAAGAAATCTACCTGGCATTCTTCGTATTACATTAACATCATGTTTGCTTTTAGCAGACTTCGTCTGCAACGACGCTGCAAACTTAATGTTGCACAACTTCACTCCATCCAGCCCATTATTGGCTAAAATCCCCGCCACACAGCCTGTATAGGTCTAGGGTGTGGGCAAAGTCGGCCCGTTGCCCGTCGGTGAGCATCTTGACATGATGGATGCCGCGTCGGCTCACCAGTTTGAGAGCGACCCAGTTGCTATGTGCCAGTGCATAGACCAAGTCCTTGTGCGCCTCACGCAGCACATCATCGCTGTGCTCCCAGTAGAGGCCGCCATCCAGCGTTCCCTGCTGAGGATCGGTGGGATAGAACGGATAGTCATAGCCGTCGATAGTGAATACCATCTGGTCGAAGTCGAGCGGGTCGTCGGCACAATAGCGCACACACAGGCGCAGGGGACCAGGCATACTATCCATCTCGTTGACATCAAAGGCGAAGTAAACCTCGTTGCTGGTCTTGTCGATTGATACATACTTGGAACGGCACTCTCCACTGTCGACCGTGAAGTAGGGCATCAACTGATCGACGGTGGCCGTGACGGGCAGGTCTCGCCAGGTCATGCGGCGGTAGCCGTACTCACCGATGGTATAGTCAATCGACAACAGGGAGTCGAGCGCCGCCTGCTCGGCCGGTGTCTTGCTGGTGTGCAGGCGGTGTCCCTCAACAGCCGCGCTGTCGGGCAGGGGTACGGGCGGCACATCGACGGTGCCCCACAGGTCACCGCTGGTGTCCCAGGGGTCGTCCTTAGGCTCGGCCTTGCGTGACATCTGCTCCTGCAGCCGTTTCATCGCCTTGACGCGTTCGCGCTCGGGATGCAGGCGGCGAATGCCCCGCTGGATGCTCGGGTCCTTGTCGTCATCGTCGCCCGTGGGAGCGGCAGCAAAAGCAGGCACCGCCATCAAGGCGATAAGCAGCAAAACGAAGTAGCGCTTGATGAGTTTCATGTTGATTGACACAAATAAACTTTATCGATGCCACAGGAGGGCTTAAAGCAACGAGAGCAACAACAGTTGTGCCTCGAGGGTAGCGCGGGTGATGACACGGTCACGGTCGCCGGGCAACTGCTTGACCTGGGTGATGATGCGGTCGCCGCACTTGGCGGCCATCCACACGGTGCCCACGGGTTTTGACGGTGTGCCGCCACCGGGGCCGGCAATGCCGCTGGTGGCAATGGCACAGTCGGTGCCGATGGCACGGCATGCGCCCTCGGCCATCTGGCGCACTACAGGCTCGCTGACCACGCCATGGTCGATGATGTCCTGCTCGCTGACGCCCAGCAGGGAGATTTTCACCTCGTTGGCATAGCTCACCACAGCACCCTTGAAGTAGTCGCTGCTGCCGGCGATGCCGGTAATCTGGTGGGCAATGTTGCCGCCGGTGCAACTCTCGGCTGTCGCCAATGTCAAGCCCCGCTCACGCAGACGCTCTCCCAATATCTCGGGGAGTTTTTTGTCACCGTCGGCGATGATATGACCGCCCAGGATGTCGTGCAGTTGTCGTGACAGGCGCTCCATGTCGTCGTTGATCTGGCGGGCATCGGTCGAGGAGCCCGTCAATCTAAGACGGATGATGCCGCCCTCGGGCAGATATGCCAGATGGATGCCATGCGGCAGATTGCGCTCAAACCCGTCAAGCTGCATGGCCAATGCCGACTCGATGATTCCCGTGACGACAAAGGTGCGGAACTCGATGTCCTCGCCATCGTTGAAGCGGGCCATCAGTTGCGGAATGACCGCACGCTCCATCATCCCCTGCAGTTCAAAGGGCACACCGGGCATGCTCACCAGCACCTTGCCGTCGCGCTCAAACCACATGAGCGGCGCCGTGCCCATCTCATTCTGGATGACACGACACGACGAGGGCACCATCGCCTGCAGGCGGGTATACTCGTTGAGTGTGAGGTGGCGTCGTTCCATCACCTGGCGCACATTGCGCTCCACCTCCTCGTCGAGCACCATCTCGCCGCCGAAGTAGCGACACAGCGTCGGCTTGGTGATGTCGTCCTTGGTCGGCCCGAGCCCGCCGGTCATCAGCACGATATCGGTCTGTGCAAAAGCGCGGTCGATAGCGCGCGTAATCTGCTCGGCATCGTCAGGGACCACCTGCACGGTGTTCACATCCCAGCCACGAGGCGTCATGTGCCGCGCAATCCAGCCCGAGTTGGTGTCGGTGACCTGCCCGATGAGAAGTTCGTCGCCGATGGCTATAATGCTGTATTTCATTATTCAGTCTTTCTATCCAGATGACCTGGAAAAACGAGTTGATTTAGCGATAACTATTACTTAACCGGGATTTCAATGGCGGGCCAGCCGTAGTCTTGATAGTACTTGTAGGGCAGTTCGTTGGCCTTCACATAATCGGCAATGGAACGGGCGCGTGCCTCTTCACGCTTCTCCTGGTCGCTATTGACCTTCTGGAATTCATCAAACTTGATGCCGAAGAGACGCTTAGCGCTCGGCAAGAAGTCTGAACCGTCGGCAACCTGCTCAAAGCCAGTCACCACATAGCCGTTGTCCAACGACTGCAGGCACATCAGGCCGGGATGGCTGCCGCCCGACACCATCTTCAAGGTATCGCCTGCCACATTGTAATTGTATACCCAAAAGTCACCCCACACCAGCACAGCGCTGGGGTCCTGCTGCTCGGTGCCAATGACCTGCACACAAGGGATGCACACCTCGCCTGGAGCATACTGCTTACCGATTGAATCCACAAGGAAACGGTTGATCGCCTCAAGGCGATCAACTTCATCGACATTGGCTGTAACAGCCGTCGAATCCTCGGCAGGCTTCTCGGCATCAGCATTGCCGCTACCCTGGCAAGAAGTCAGGCAGCCCACACCACAGCACATCATGGCTGCAGCAATTATCCACAATTTCATTCTGTTCATTTTTCTCTCTATATCAAGATTTATATTATATATAATGTAACGCTGCAAAGGTAGTATTATTTTCGGTTTTAGGCATTAGGTATCAGGAATTAGTTGGCAATAGAACTCCGAAATACCACACCCCCACACATCAAAAAGCAAAACAGGTGTTTTCAAGCCCGTGCCTATAATCGATTGACAATCAATAGCCATCTGCGTTGTTGACTATTGTGAGAAGGCGGGGGGAAGTGTTAATGAACTTTAAACCAAAAACTGCACTTGCGCTGCAAAGGTATAATGTGCGGCAGGACCTTGTCAATGTCAAGAAGCAATCATTGATAACCGTCAGTGAAAAGCCTCAACAGTAAAGGGTCAGCAGATTCAGTTCGCTGTCATTCAGCGTGCCATCAATCAAGCAGACAGCCGCACACTTGCCTTCGGTGAGGCCGTTACAAACAATGCCATGAACCGAAACCATAAAATCAGACTGAATTTGCATTAAAAGGGAGGGCGACAGGCATAGATCAAGAAATAATTGCTACATTTGCATGCATTTAGATAAAAACCGTTTCGGACCTATGAATATAAAGTTACATACCCCCACGACACTGAAGAATGGCAGTGGAATGTCATCACTCAAGCAGTTCCTGTTGTCACTCGTCGCCACATCCATATCGATTGTACTCACCTTTGGTACGGCCGCCATTATCGACCACCAAAAGAAAAAAGCGTCCAAGAAGGAGATGGTGATGATGATTATCAGCGACTTTGACAAAACTATCGCTTTTATGCAGAGAGCCGACACCTTGCTGCACAATTGCAGCAATGCGCAGCAGGACATAGCGGTGCATCCTGAACACTACGACAGCCTGAAGCAAGTGTTTTTTCCTGCTCTAGTATTGATGAACGAGGATTTTCCCGAAACGACCGAGAACATTTTCTCTACGAGCATCGAGACCTTCAACACCATTGGCGATGTCAACTTCATCAATGAGGTTTCAGCATTCTATCTGCTCCGTAACAAGTACAAAACAGGAGTGCAGAAAAATTTCTTGGCCGAAATACAAGAGACGGGAGCCATGACATCGTTAGAAGGACTGTTCAGTCTCGACTTCCCGCAATATGCCTATATCAATTGGTCTTCATTGGATGAAATGCAAAGTCGCCGCGACAGGTGCATGCAGATGATGGGCGTGAGCGAGGAGGACATGAAGTCGTTCACAGATCGGCTCGTCAGGGAAAAAGTCAGCCCGGAGAGGGAAGCCCTCGGCAATAAAATGCAGGAAGAATGGGAAAATGCCGAGGCTGTAATCATGCAGGCACAAGAAAAGTACAATAAATAAACAATCCGTCCCCCTCGCCGCACACTCCTGCCCGGCGCGGTTGATGACCTGTTGCGACAAACCTATCAAGGATTATGGCAAAGACATTGTTATTGCTGATAGTAGCGTTTGTAACGCTCGACTTTGTAGTGAGCAGTGTGCTGTCGTGGCTCAATACCAAGTGGATGACGCACCCCGTGCCGCCCGAGTTGGAAGGGCTGTATGACGAGGAGAAGTACCGCCGCCAGCAGGACTACATGCGCACCAACAAGCGGGTGTCGCTCATCGCGCGCTGCGTGTCATTTGCGCTGACGCTGGTCATCCTGGGCTTCGGGCTGCTGGGGTGGCTCGACAACCAGTGCAAAGCGTGGACCGAGATTCCCGTCCTGCAGGTCATCCTGTTCCTGGTCATCTACAACTTGTTCAACACCGTCATCGGCCTGCCGTTCAGTTACTACTCCACCTTTGTCATCGAGGAGCGTTTCGGGTTTAACCGCACGACGCACAAGACCTTCTGGTTAGATGCCATCAAGTCGTTTGTCGTCTCGACCGTGCTGAGTGCCGTGCTGATGGGTGTGGTCTACTGGCTGTACCAGACCTTCGGGCAGCAGTTCTGGATTTGGGCGACGCTGGTTTGCGCCGTGTTCATGATCTTCTTCTCGATGTTCTACAGCAACCTCATCGTGCCCCTGTTCAACAAGCAGACGCCCTTGCCCGAGGGCGAACTGCGCGATGCCATCACCGCCGCGCTCAAGAGTTTCGGCTCGCGCTTCAAGGACATCTACATCATCAACGGCAGCAAGCACTCGACCAAGGCCAACGCCTACTTCACCGGCTTCGGTCCCAAGAAGCGCATCGTGCTCTACGACACCCTGCAGGACCGGATGACCAACGAAGAGATTGTCGCCGTGCTGGCCCACGAATTCGGGCACTACAAGCACCGCGACACTTTCAAGAGCCTGTTGATGTCGATTGTCATGGTGGCAGTGAACCTGTTCGTTTTCTCGCTGCTGGTCAACAATCCCGACCTTCCCGCAGCCCTGGGAGGCACGGCCCCGTCGTTCATACTGGCACTTGTCGCGTTCTCGCTACTGTTCTCACCCATCGGCCTATTGCTCGATCCTGCAACGAGCGCCATTTCGCGTCGTGCCGAATACCGCGCCGACGCCTTTGCCGCCAGCCACGGCTACGGCGAGTCGCTCATCAGCGGCCTGAAAAAACTCGCCAGCCACGCCCTGAGCAACCTCACGCCCCATCCTCTTGTCGTGTGGTACCGCTATAGCCACCCCACCCTAGCGCAACGCATCCGCGCCATCCGTGTTTCAAACAACAAGGACAACGACTAAACAACTGGGCCAACAACCATAAAAGGAAAACAATAAATACAATAAAAACAATGCTACGAGCGCGTTTAAACGACAACTTGAACAACTATAACAACTTACACTAAAGGGAATTAAAGGGAAACAAGTTGCTCAAATCCTTTGATGCAACGGGCAGCATCAGCTGGGATAGGTTCTTTTGATAGCCAAAGCGAGGCGGCGCCATCACAAAGACCTGTTCAGACGATGCACCTTGATAGCATCAACATTACCATCGCCATAGGTTGTCAGCATGATGTTGACGCCATCCCATGGCTTATCGCTGATCATTCCCGCCAAGTTGAAGTATTTCACATTGACAATATTTTTCTCACCCTGGCCAGTGACATGATCAAGTCCTGCGGCATGTGGCAGATGCTTGTCAAACCATTCAAGATTGGCAATTAACGAGCTCTTTATTCTTTCCACTCTATCAGCGATACTTTCAGTATTGCTGCGGTTCCATCGGATATTGTCTTGATAGAGTGCTTCGCCGCAATGCAGCAGATTTTCATCGATATATTCCATCCACGGTTGCACCTGAACAGGGTAAAATTGATTCCAGGCGTCTTTAACAGCGTCACAAAAGTCACCATCCTTTATCAGTTCACCTATCCAGTGCGGAGTGAAGCCATAAGAAGTTTTCATGCGGAATGTATAATCGGTTTTTTGTCGTTGGTTGCAATTCAAGTCCCACAATGGGCCAGCCACCCAACGGGCATCATCCTCCCAATCCTTGTGCAGGTAAAAGCTGCCATGAAATCCGTCGCTGTTGTCAAGAACTTCTTGAATGATGAAATAACGCGCCATTGCGTCCACATCAATCAGCCGCTCCCACGCTCCACTGGTTTTGTCGTCGTCATAGATGGCCGAATTGATTGCCTTAAACTCATCGGTCAACCAATTTTTTTGTGCGCTGGAAAGTGAATCGGGAGAGTGATAAGTGATTCTGATACCCCATTGATCATTCTCAGGCAAATAAATCTGATTGGCCTCGCAATAATTGTCCACCTCCACAAGCCAACCGTAAGGGATAGTACTCCCATCCTTATTCCAGTTGGGCTGCTCATAGATGTTGAGACGGTTCTTGCCGATGCGGACCGTCTCAGTGAGCAGATACAAGCCGACGTAGTCGCCGTTGAGTACCACTTCCACAGGCTTGGTCGATGGAGTCCATTCCATGCCCATGATGTTGCCGAGTTGCATTCCTGCCACTGTCGATTCATGAAAATGAAGCAATGCCCAATGCCTGTTCTTCTTCATGCCAAGCAACGAGGTTTTATTCGCCAACTTGATTTTATAGGGTTTCTTGGCATCCCTCCATGAGGAGTTTCCACGACCTCGTATCTCAAGCTGCTCTGGGCTATCTTTACAACCTATATTCATGTCAGGATTCAAATTGTCAACCATGTAGTAGGTTGCTGGAACGTAAACTGTCTTGGAAGTGACGGCCTGGTGATTTTGAGTCTCGATGTACATCACAGGCAGTGTGCCCGACTGCCCAGCCGCTATCAAAACCGACAGCCACAAGCAGATGGTCACTAATGTTCTAAAAAGTAGATTTCCTTTCATGATTTGTCAGAATTAAAAATTGCGATGCAAAAGTAGAAGTGTCCCCAGTGAACCTCAAGCACACTGAATCATAACTGTTCACAATGTGTTCACAAATGTTCACAAGACGCATGAAATACCGTTGCTGCGACAGCAATATTGCTGAAATGCACTAACTTTGCAGCATGGAACGATGCGTACAATTATTGATCGCGTGTTGCTGCTTGCTGACAATTGTTTCATGCGGCAGCAACCATTCACAACCGCTTGCACTATTGACTGCCGACAGTCTGATCAGCAGCCACCCCGATAGTGCATTGCTGCTGCTTGCCGAAATAGCTGCCGATGCCGAAACATGGCCCAAGGAAGACCGTATGCGGTACAATTTGCTCAGGAACAGGGCCGAGGAGAAATGCCATATCCTCCACGACAACGATTCGGTCATGCAAGAGGCGGTTCGTTACTTTGACAAGCACGGCTCATCTCAAGAGAGGGCGCTTGCCTGGTTTGAATTGGGACGCGTCTATGACGAGATGCAGCTCACGGGTGATGCCTTAAACGCCTATAACCATTCACAGGGCACCGATACGCTATCGACCGACAGTGCAGTCCTTTCAATCAGGGCACGCGCTGTCAATCAGATCGGGCAAGTGAATATGTATCAGGATTTGTACCGTCAGAGCCAGCCCCACTTCATGAAGGCCATTCAACTTGGAGAGTTGGCTGGCGATACAGTGATTCAAATATATGCCCTCCGCAACCTGGCTCGCAGCCATGTGGCGCTCGAGCAATATGAGCAAGGTGTCGCAATGTTCAAGAAAGCGGCACAGATGGCTCTTGAGTGTGATGATGTAGAGTCGTTCCAGACCATACAAGTGGAGCTTTCGGACACATATCTTAACCTGGATGATTTGCCCCGGATGAAAGCATCGCTCGATGCCTGTCACGGCCTTCACACAACCGATAGTTGCATCCTCACCAATCAGTATGCCAACTACTATCTTGCAACTGGCAATCTTGATTCGGCTGCGATATTGTTCCGCCAGGGACTTGACGCCGACAACCCCTATGTTCAGCGGGATGCCATGCTCAACTCGGCCGACATCCTGGCCGAACGTCAACAATATCGTGAAGCATTTGAACTGCTGGAGAGGAGCATTGCCAAAGATGACTCGCTGACGGCTGTGGAAAAGGGACAGCATGCCAACCTGATTGCCACGCTCAACAAGAAGTTGGACAATGAACGCCGTCAGGATGCCCAACTGCGCAGGCAAGACCTGATTATTATCGGCCTGTCACTTTTCCTGCTTGGCATGATGCTGTTTGCTTATTTTACTATCAAACATAAAAACCTGCTCAACCGGCTCCAGCGTGAGAAAGCAGAAAAACTGATGCACGAACTGCGCGAGGCACAGCAGCAACCGCGTCCAAGCAGAGAGCAAGGGGCGCGAGCATTTTCTGAAACAACGCTTTACACCAATTTCCACAATCCCCGATTTGTACCCAAGTTAGCAGACTACAATGCTCTTGAAGACGCGCTCAATACCACTTATGACGGTTGCATCGAGAAGGTGAGGCAACTCAATGGCAAACTCAAGGACAAAGAGATTATGCTTTGTATGCTTGAGAAAGCCAAAGTTCCTAACAAACTGATCTGTGCCTTCCTGGGCATGGAGCCCAACGCCTTGAGCATGATGCGCTCAAGGCTCTATTACAAACTTTTTAAAAGAAAAGGGACAGCCGACCTGTTCCATGAATTCATCAGTACCCTTTAATTATCAGTTGAACAATGAAGAAGATTTTAGGTTTTATCATTCTTATCCTCGTCGGCACGGTTCTTGTGGCTGCGGCCACACAGCGCCCTAACAAGAAGTACCGCCATGTACGAACCAATAAAAAGGCATGGGCCAAGATAGATGCCACCAGCGACACGCTCTCAATAGATGAATGCGCACCTGAAGTGTGGGTCTCATGCGACTCAATTCTTATCGGTACCGAAGTCTCCTACAATGATGTGGAAGTGAACATAACAGACCAACTGCACAATCACGCTATAATAGAATACTACTCATTTGAGCAACTCACTCCCGAGCGGGATGAGTGCATCGACATCTCGGAATGGGATGACGGAATCTACATGATCAGAATCTACATGAAATATGCCCCTGCGGTTTGCATGTATGGCTACTTTGCCAAGGGTGTTCAATACGAGGCTGAGGCTGAAACGCTGAATGATGAAATCTCGTCAGTCACGACAGTGGCTGAGGATCGCACGGGCTTGCACGACAACACTATCTATGACCTGCAAGGGCACCGCGTTGCACCGCAACACATGATTGAAGGCCAGATTTATATACAAAACGGCAGGAAATTCCGCAAGTAGTCATTCACCTCCCGAGGAGCACGTGAGTTTTCTAGATGATGACGCGCTGGAAGGGGGGCGCGGTGATGTCGCAGAAGTCTTTTTCCAGGAACTTGAAATGGCCAGCGATGGCAATCATCGCGGCATCAAATCAATTAACCGTTAGTGATAAACAAATCTCGCCGAACTGAGAAATTCAGTCTTTCAAATTTCTCCTTCTGCTTCTTTTATTTTCGCGATGATTTCAGCACGTATTTCCTGGCTTGTGCCATGAACGGCATAGCGGACAATTCCCGTTTTATCGACAACCACTGTAAAGGGAAAGCCTTCGGTCCCAATCCATGAC
>ONYP01000101.1 GCA_900322135.1 uncultured Prevotellaceae bacterium | reverse complement strand
CATGGGTATGGGTCCCTGCCGCGGCAAGCGTTGCGTGTCGCGCGCCAAGCAGATCCTGCGTGCCCACGGCATCGAGGTGACCGGCGACAGCACCCCGCGCGCCCCGCTGGCCAACCAGGTCACCCTGGGCGATGTATACAACGGTGAAAGCAAGGAGACCTTCGTGTTTGAGCACGGCTCCGTCATCGAGAAAGCCGAGACCGAAATCATCGTCGCTGGCGGTGGTATGGCCGGTAGCGCTGCATTCCGTTACTTTGCCGAAGCCGGCAAGCGCGTCATCCTGGTCAACTACGACCGCGGCTCGACATGGCGCTGCATCGGCGGCGGCCGTCCCGCGTTCTCCAACCCCGACATCAGCGACATCGCAATGCACAACCTGGAAATCTTCCGCGACGACCAGGAGCACTGCAACATCGACCTGAAGATGACCCGTTATGTCAACCTCGTGCACGACGACGCCACCTATCGCTCACTCGATGCCTCACGCGCCTGGAGCGAAGCCTACATGATTAGCCGCAAGGACTTCACCAAGGAGATTTCGCCTTACTGGAATCCCAACGACAACATCTACAGCGACGCTCTCATCTCATTGAACTGCTGGCAGGCCACGCCGGGCCGCACCATCGAGTATGTGCGCACCGTGGGCAAGCAGCATGGCGGCGAGGTGCTCGAGGACTGCGAGGTACTGCATGTGGAGCGTGCAGGTGACAAGTACCGCGTGCTCGTGCGCCGTCACGACAAGCACTATGTCGAATTCACCTGCGACCACTTTGTCAACGCCATGGGCTGGGGCTCCGAGAAGTTTACCGACATGCTCGGCATCGACACCCAGCTCTTCCCCGTCAAGCACCAGGCATTCATCACCCGCCGCTTGCCCAACATGGGTGTGAACGGCGACTCGCTCGACATGATTATCGACCGCCGTCACTACAAGGGCTTCAACGCCGTCTACGGTCAGCAGTTCCTGCACACCGGACAGATTATCGGCTGCGCATCGCCCGACTGCGACCCCTATGAGGCACGCCAGAACCTGAAGTACAACAGCCAGGCCTTCCTCAAGATTGTGAGCGAGATGTTTGCCCAGTGGATTCCCAATCTGGCATCCGTCGGCTTCCACGCCGTCTGGGCCGGCTACTACATCGAGCCGCGCTACATCATCGACCCCGAGGTGGGTCTGTTGACCGGACTGCGCGGCCACGGATTCATGCTGGGCCAGTACCTGGCTAAACTCTATGTGGACAAGTATCTGGGCAAGCCCGTTCCCGACTACATGAAGGACCTCGCCATCGGCGGCAAGGGCCTGAGCGAGAACGCCTTCCAGTAAACCTGGAGCCCACAGGGCCCGAAACAAAGTGCCTCCCGAAAGTCAGTGCTGACTATCGGGAGGCACTATTCTTGTGTATTAAGCCCTCATCGGTGCAAAGCCGCATTGGCAACACGGCTGCAATCACCCCTGAACCAGCATTACTCCTCGATGATTTCCATGATGTGGGTCCCCAATTGGGCCATCAGGTTGGCCGTGTGACTGTCGGGAATGCCTTCGGCCTTACACAATTCGCCACGCGATGCCAGCCACTTGTCGAGCAGCACGACCACCTTGTCGGCTCGCTCACGCATCTGGTTGCTCAGGGCTATGAAGCCTTCACGGTCATACATATCAGGGTCATATTCATCAAAGCTGTTGGCATCGGCCAACTCCTGCAAGAAATTTTCCCGGGCAGAGGCTATGGTCCATGTCGCGTCGGTGTCAAACGGTCCTTTATTGCAGAGTTTGCTATAGTCGTTCTGGCGGGTTTCGGCTAAGGTCCAATAAGAACCGCTGGCAATGACATGGGCAATGGTGCCTCCCCAAAAAGTCAAGTAAGACATGTCACAATACAGGTTACCCAATTCTTCCTCCAGGGCGAGCCAGTCGCGCATCTCGGCCTGATAGAGCGGTTTCTTGCTGTATCCACCGCAATAGTCCCTGGCGGTGAGATAATGGCACACGCCACGCCAGATGCGGCCGCACATCACCATGTCAATCGTGCTGCCGCCCGACAGACTATCGGCAAGCATCCGCAAGTCACTGCACACGGTTTCGTCCAGAGGGTATTTATCCTCTTTCCTGTGGTTCAGGATTCCATAGGACTGTATGGCAGCAGCCTGTTGTTCATACCGGTTGACGAACTCGTCGACTGACTGGGCCGAGAATTCTTCCATCATGAAGTCGGCCAACGAATCAAGCGAGGTAAACCTCGCGTCAGCCTCAAACGGTGCCGGGGTCGGGGAGTCATTCACCACCATACTCTTGCTGCCACACGACACGAGAATGCCCAGCAAACACAGCAATAACACATTCACAAAAAACTTATTCATGATTCTCCTGATTTAACTTGCCTACAAAAATACAATAAAAAAGCAAAAAACACTTCACATGCCGATTTTTTTGGGCTCATCACGATCCAAACCGGTGACAAGTGAAGCATTGCGCTGCAGGGTCTTGAAACGCAGGCGCGAGATGGCGCTGTGGGAGAAGGTGCGCTTGAAATCGCCCGGTTTCATCGAGCGGATGCGCTCCCGCGTGAGGGTCATCACGGCCTGGGTGGGAGCAAAGTCGGGCACACTGGTAGGCACGGCATGGGCATTGTGTGGACAGCACAGCTGGCATGTGTCACAACCCACTACCCTATTGCCGATGACATCGCCCACCCATGCCGGCAACTCATCATCGTGATTCTCGATGAGCAGGCATGAGAGGCAACGCGAGGCGTCGACGGTGGCATCGTCACGCAAGGCACCAGCAGGACAGGCATCGATGCAGCGGCCACAGTCGCCACAGGTCATCACGCAAGGCTCGTCGGGCGGCAATTGGGCCGTGGTGACGATTTCGCCCAGGAAGAAAAAGGACCCCCTGCCGGGAAGTATCAGGCAACCGTTGCGGCCGATGAAACCGAGTCCCGCCTGCTGAGCCCAATAGCGCTCACGGATGGGCGCCGAGTCGACGCACGGACGGGTGGAACAGTGGGTGATTTGTTCGATGAAATGGGCTAAAAGTGTCATTTTTTCGCGCAACACCTCATGGTAGTCGCGCCCATAGGCATAATAGGCGACGCGCAGCGTGCCGCTGGGCTGGATGGTGGCGGGATAGTAGTTCAGGGCAAGAGAAATGACCGTCTGCGCCCCCGGCAACAGCATGGCCGGATCACGGCGCAGGTCACTGTGCCCCTCGGCCCATCGCATGCAGCCATGGTGCCCCTGCTCTATCCAGCGGTCATAGCGCGCCACCGCCTCATCATCGACAGGCGAGGAGGCGGCAAAGCCACAAGCGTCAAATCCCAGGCTTGTGGCCTGGGATTTGATTAATGTCGCTATGTCAGGGTTCGCGTATGGCATCGAACTTGTAACCTTGCTCTTGTAGCCACTCGATGGCGCGCGGCAAGGCATATTTCATGTTTTTCTCGGCCTTGAGCGAGTCATGGAAAACGATAATTGAACCATTGCGCGCATAGCGCTTCACATTGTTCAACACCTGCTCTCCCGTGAGCTTGCGGCTATAGTCGCGCGTCACCAGGTCATACATGATGATGACAAAGCGCGAGCGCAGCACCCGCGACTGTCCCCAACGCAATAGGCCGTGCGGCGGGCGGAACAGCGTGCTGCCGATGAGTTCGTTGGCGCGGAACACATTGTGCAGGTAGTGCTTGGTACCCACATGGGCGCCCTGCAGGTGGCTCATCGTGTGATTGCCCACCGAGTGGCCACGGCGCCGCACCTCTTCCAGCAACTCGGGATGGCGCTCCACATTCTCGCCGACCATGAAGAAGGTGGCCTTGATACCATAGCGGTCGAGCGTGTCGAGCACCCACGGCGTCACCTCGGGAATGGGTCCGTCGTCAAAGGTCAAATAGACCGTGTGGTCGCGCTTGTGGATGCGCCACACGGTCTCGGGAAATATCATTCGGTACAGCAGAGGGGGGCGTTCAACTAACACGATATCAATCGTTGAAAAGTGTTGTTAAGCGTCAATTGGCAAACATGCCCTGCAATTCGGCAGAGGCCTCTTCGCCGCCCTCGGCCGCCTGCTGCATGGCCTGCTGCTGCGCTTGGATGCGGGCCTGCTGCTGCTGGCGAATCGATTCCTCATATGCATTCTGGAACTGCAACTGGCGTTCCAGGTTGACTCCTATGTCCTGCAACTTGGGAACAATCTCTTTTACATAAGCATCGTCACCGAAGTACTCGCCATAGTCAGCAAGCAGGCTGAGCAGATACTGCTGGTCGATATACTTATCGGTCCGGGTCAAGCTGCTGTACTGTGACGGGCTGAGTGACTGATAGTAGCGTACATACTGACCATAGCGTAAAATCTCGCTTTCCAGTATCTTTTTGCTCTTCTCAATGCAGGTAGAGTCTCCACTGGCATCACCCAAGCGATAATAATATTGTGCAGCCTGCTCTCCCATCTGAACGGCAAACGGGCAGATGTCGGTAGGCAGTTTCTCCATCATCAGGTCAAGCACCTTGCGGGCCTTGCTGTAACGGTCGGCAACATACTTCTCGACAGTCAAGCCCTCAGGAACGGGATACTTGTCCTGCTCGGCAAGGATACCCTGGTCCATCAGGCTGCCAGCCAGATCCAGCATTGCGCTGCGCGTAGTTGTCACCATGCGGCTGATGGTCTCGTCAAGATAAATGTCTTCTGCCTTGGCCGAATCCAGTCCGCCCCACTTGAACTGCGTCATCACATTGTCATACATGATATCGGTCGATACCTTTATATCGTCACGGCCTCTCAGAGCCAACGGGGTTACCTGATAGGCCAGACCGGTGAGACGCAGGTAGGGGTCCAATCCCAAGTATAAGTTATCGGGAACTGTCATGGCAAAGTAGCAGGGACGATTCCAACCCTCGGCAATACTGCTGGCAATGATGTCCAGCGACATCACCTGGCTAGATGTAAAGCCTTTGCCCACGCGTTGCAGGTCCATGCTGATGGAATCTGAAATCAGATTACGCTGCTCGGGTTTCACAACACCCGCCTTGATGGCGGCATCGGCATTAACGGGGATATACATATTGGGATAACGCAACTCATAGAGGTTATCATCCTGTGAGGTGGGTATCTTGCTTTCGGGTTTGTACAACTCGGCAAGCGATGTAAGCGCCTCGGTAGGCGTCAGGTCAGGCTGCCAGATGTAGTTCATCACACGCCTATCATAGGCAAAAGTCGTGTCGGAGGCCAGCATGGGCAATGGTGCCGACTCATAGGCGGCACGCTTCATCTGGCTGATGTACCAGTCGGTGGCCAGGTAACTCAGGTTGACGGCACGCACATCGGTGCGGTAACCCTCCACCTCCTGCAGGTACCACAGCGGGAAGGTATCGTTGTCACCGTTACAGAAGATGATGCCGTTGGGGGCCACGCTCGACAGGTAGTTGCGGCCGAAGTCGCGCGCCGCATAACGGCCCGAGCGGTCGTGGTCGTCCCAGGTCTGGCTTACCATCTGCAGGGGCACGAGCACGCCGATGAGGGCGGCTACAGCGGCGATAGCAGTGGCAGCACCGTTGCCGTTACCACCATTTTGGCCGGCAAGCATAGTTTCCTCGTCACTGGCCTTTTTACCACCCTTGCCTAACTTGAGCGCCCACATCACAAAGCCCCACAGGGCAGCAACCCCCATACCGACCCAGATGCTGAAGGCGTAGAACGAACCGGCATAAGCATAGTCACGCTCACGGGGCTGGCTGGGAGCCTGATTCAAGTAGAGCACAATGGCGATACCCGTCATGAAGAACAGGAAGAACACCACCCAGAACTGCTCAATGCCACGACGGCCACGGAAGGCCTGCCACAACAGTCCGAGCAGACCCATCAGCAGCGGCAGCATATAGAACACATTGTGACCCTTGTTACCCTTACCCAGGTCATCGGGCAGCAGACTCTGGTCGCCCAGACGCTTATTGTCAATTAATGGGATACCCGATATCCAGTTGCCATGAGTGATTTCTCCCATGCCCTGAATATCGTTCTGACGACCGGCAAAGTTCCACATGAAGTAGCGCCAGTACATATAGTTCAACTGGTAGCTGACAAAGAAGCGCAGGTTCTCCATCATCGTCGGCTTCATCTTCATCTCCTTGCTGCCCTCGATGATATCGCCATTGCTATCTACCCTTGAGCTAGCTTCAACCTGCTCACCTCGCATGCCCAGCCACTCAACATATTCATTAAGGTGGCGATCATCGTAGATGCGCGGGAACCACATGTCCTGCTCGGGAACATAGTGGTAGCTCTTCTTGGGACCCAAATTCCTATAACGGTCGGGCTGACCAGGAGCGGTTTTCACTTCGGGAGCATACTGGTCATCACCTTCCTTCATGGCTGCAGTGCCATCGGGAGTATAAAGCACATCGCTATAGACCGTGCGGCCTTTCAGCAGCGGTGTATCGCCATACTGCTCACGGCTCAAGTACTTGGCCAGGGCAAAGGTGTTGTTGGGAGAGTTCTCATCCAACGGCGTGTTCTGCGAACTGCGGATGAGGATTAATGCATAGCTGCTGAAACCGATGAAGATGACGAGCACCGACAGGGTGATGTTGGTGAGTATGCGCACGGGCACCTTCTTGCAGAATGAGAACAGGTACACACACAGGAGAACCATCATAAACAGCAGAGCCAATACATTGCCGCCCAGGAAGAATATGCCCGAGAAAAGCATGGCCAGCGCAAAAGTGACCTTGATGAGCACATCGCTGTTGTTCCTGTACAGCGCAAAGAGCGACAGACCCAACAAAGCCAACAGGACAATAGAATACAGGAGCGCGCCAGTGTTGAACGGCATGTGCAGCGTGTTGACACAGAACAGGTCAAACAGCTGGCCCCACTTGACGAATCCGGGCTTCAGTCCGTAGAGAATCAGGCCCAGGACGACAAATGATCGCGATGGCGGGGATACACAGCAGGTTCAGCAGGTGCACACCCAGCGACACGCCAATCACATAGGCAATCAGGATAATCCAGCGGTCGCTTTGGGGCTCATCGGCACGGTTCTCCCACTTGAGAATCAGCCAGAACACCAGGGCGGTGCAGAACGACGAGAAGGCATACACCTCGGCCTCAACGGCACTGAACCAGAAGGTGTCACTCCATGTGTAGACCAACGCGCCGCAGATGCCGCTACCCATGATGACCAGGTACTGGGCCAGAGTCATCTTGTCCTCGTTGCCGTCCTTAACCACCAGTTTCTTGACAAGATGGGTAATCGACCAAAATAGCAGCAGAATCGTTAAAGCACTGAAAATCGCCGACATGGCGTTGACACACTTGGCAACAGCCATCACATCGCCACCGGCAAACTTGCTCGCGAAGTTGGCGGCAAGGATAAAAATCGGGTTGCCGGGCGGGTGGCCGATTTCTGTCTTAAAACCTTGAGCGATAAATTCCGGGCAGTCCCAGAAACTGGCGGTGGGCTCGATGGTCAGCAGGTAGGTCGCCGCTGCTATCACAAAGATAAGCCATCCCAGCGTGTTGTTGATGAGCTTGTACTTCTTCATCGTTTTCGTCAAATTATTGTTTCTATTTTGTTTTTTACTGGTTTTATCGTGTACCAAACGGCAAAATTAGTGATAATCTTTCAAAAAGGCCCTAACACATACCCGATATTTGCCAAAATTTTGATTTTTTGAAAAAACCTTTTAACTTTGTGGCTCGTTATCAGTCTAAATGACAACATTACACGCAATTTAACAAGAGAAGATTATGAAAAAGTTAAGATTATACCTGATGGTTGTGGTGATGGCACTGATTGCCAGCATGACGACAGGAGCAAGCGCCCAAGTGCTGCGTGATGCCGATTTCAACAGCATTGGCCGCATCAATGGCAACGGCGTGGTCAGGGATGTCACGATGCACTCCATCGGCTCCTTTGATGCCGATGGCACCGTGCGCGATGCCAAAGGGAATACCTTGGGCACCATCAAGCAACTCGAGATTTTTAATAACGAGGGCACCCGCATCGGTTACATCAACACCGACGGCACCGTCAACGACGGCGAGAGCAATGTGCTGGGCTACATCAGCATCAGCGACGGCAAGGTGAGCGACGCCCAGAAACAGACCATCGGCTTTGCACGCGGCGTCAGGGTGGACTGGATTGCCTGCTATTATTTCTTCCGTTTCTTCGAGAAGTAAAGACCAACAGCAACGAGAAAGAAGACAATAAATACAATCAGGACGATTATTGGCTGAAACAGAATTGTTTTCTGTACTCATTGTCTTCATTTCAATGTGACGATAGATGAAGAGGATATTATTGATACTGGCTATTGTGCTGCTGGCAGCCAATAGCCTTTTTGCGCAACTGCCGGCCGACTCGCTGCTGCGGCGATATGCCGCCGGCATGCTCATGGTGGGGTTCAAGGGCGACAGCGTCACCCAGGACTGTGACGCGGCACGCTATGTGCGCGACCTGCATGTGGGCGCCATCGTGCTGTTTGACATCGACATGACGGGCGACGCGACACTGGGGTCACGCAACATCACCAGCAAGGAGCGACTCACCCGCATGACCGCGCAACTGCAGCAGTGGGCCGACTATCCCCTGCTCATCGCCACCGACCAGGAAGGAGGACGCGTGGCACGCCTCAAGCCGCAATACGGCTTCCTGCCCACGGTGACAGCCGAGTACCTGGGCACGGTCGACAACGAGGATACCACACGCTACTATTCCTCCAGGCTGGCACGCGAGATGCGAGAGAGCGGCGTCAATGTCAATCTGGCTCCGGTGGTCGATGTGCTCAACCACGACTGCTCCGCTGTGGGGCACTACAACCGTTGCTACTCGGTTGAACCGCAGGTCATCGCCCGCCATGCAGCCTGGTTTATCGACGAGTGCCACCGTCAGGGTGTGCTGTGCACCCTAAAGCACTTCCCCGGCCACGGCAATGCCATCGACGACTCGCACTACGGCTTTGTAGATGTGACCAACGGATGGACACCCCAAGAGCTCGAGCCCTTCAAGTTACTCATCGATGCCGGCAAGGCCGACCTGATCATGACGGCCCACCTGTTCAATCGCAACATCGACGACGAGTATCCCGCCACATTGTCCCGGAAGACCCTTACCGACCTGCTGCGCAACCAGATGGGCTACGACGGCGTCATCGTGACCGACGACCTGTACATGCAGGCCATCCGCAACCAGTACAGCATTCCCACGGCGTTGGAACTCGCCATCAATGCGGGTGCCGACCTCATCTGCGTGGGCAACAACATCAGCACCGGCTTTGAAGCCGACCGCCCTTTCCTGCTTGTGGACATGATTGTCAACTCGGTCAAGCAAGGGCGCATCCCGTGGCAGCGGCTCCAAGAGTCACACGAACGCCTGCTGCGCCTGCAACAGAAACTAACAAATTGATATACAACAACTCATGAAACGAAACATCCTTATTGCCATCATTACCGTTATGGCCACACTGACTGCACTTGCCGACGGGGACAGGCTCACCATGCCAGCCCCCCTCAAACCCGGTGACAAAATTGCCGTCATCTCTCCCGCCAGCACGCCTGGCAAAGATAATCCCGAGAAGGCCGCTGCCACGCTGCGCGCCTGGGGCTTCGACCCAATCATCGGGCAATATGCCCTCACCAGGTGCCACATGTATGCCGGCACCATCGAGGAACGCTGCACCGACCTGCGCTGGGCCCTCGAGGACCCCGAAATCAAAGCCATCGTGTGCACCCGCGGCGGCTATGGCGCTGCCATGCTGCTCGGCACGATGACCCATGAGGACTTTGCCAAGCATCCCAAGTGGATTGTGGGCTACAGCGACATCACCGCCCTGCACAGCGCGATGGTGTGCAGCGGCGTGATGAGTCTGCATGCCAACATGGGCGGGGCGCTGGGCGAACGCGGTGCCAACGACAGCATCAACGAGATGCTGCACAATGTGCTGCTGGGCAAACTGCCCTCCTACACCGTCCCCAAGCATCCGCTCAACAAGATGGGCACCGCCCACGGCATCGTCCTGGGCGGCAATATGGCCGTGTTCACCAACATCGGCGGCAGCCGTGAGTGGGACTTCCTGGACCGCGACAACATCCAGGGCAAAGACATCATCCTGTTCTTTGAGGATGTGAGCGAGAACATGCCGCGCGTCAACAGCATGCTGCAGCAGTTGCGCCTCAAGGGCGTGCTCGACCAGGTCAAGGGCATTATCGTGGGCCGCTTCACCGAGTATGAGCCGCGCGACGGCTATGCCGACATGTACGAGATGCTCAGCGAGACGCTCAACGGCTACGACATCCCCGTGTGCTACGATTTCCCCGCCAGCCACGACGAGAACTGGAACTACCCGATGATTGAGGGCTGCCCCGCCACGCTCACCGTCGCCCCCGAGGGCGTAACCCTCACCTTCACCGCAGAATAAAGACCAACAAAGATAAAAGCAACGCCGCCACGGCCACTAAAAACATTAAACAACGAATTACACAAATTCAACAAACGACATCCGTACACAGTCACAAACTGTGTGCGGATGTCTTAGTAGGCGTTAGGTTTTAGGCTTTAGGACCGCGGCAGCCATTCGTG
Source organism: uncultured Prevotellaceae bacterium (assembly GCA_900322135.1). Taxonomy (GTDB): domain Bacteria; phylum Bacteroidota; class Bacteroidia; order Bacteroidales; family Muribaculaceae; genus Sodaliphilus. Next base: position 3,068 of record ONYP01000101.1, on the reverse strand, counting down.
AAATTTGGTCTAATAGAAGAAGGACTGCGGCAGCCAAATTAGTATAATTCGCGAAATTCGTAGTTTGTATTTACCGGACCACGACTTTCCTGCCGTGGTCATCGGCCTTTGAGCACGATGCTGATCAATGCGGTGATGTCGTTGATGTCCACCTCGCCGTTGCCGGTCACATCGGCGGCCGCCAGGTCGTCACCGCTCAGCGACGACACGCTGCCATCCAGCACACCGGCAATCAGGACCGTCACATCGTTGATGTCCACCTCGCCGTCGCCATTGACATCGCCGACGGTGCGGGAGACGACAACAACGAATGTCTTGTAGAACATCATGCTGTACCCGTTTGACCAGTCACGGACATCAGGGCCGGCGCTCAACAGCCCGCTGACGGCAATCGTGCCGCCCTTGAAGCCGGAGCCCACGCGCAGCATCAGGTCGAACATGTGGCCGTAGTCGCCAACTTCCCATTTCACCGAGCCGTAGCACACATAGCCGCCCGTGCCCGTCATGTCCCAGTAGCCGCTGACGGCATTGGTGCTCGCCGAGATCACGCCGCAGTCCTGGGAGGTCAGCAGCATAGCCTGGAAGACGGCTTCCCGGCCCTGGCTGTCGAGGTAGGGAACATTCATGTCCTCGCCGCCTGCCGCCCATACCGAGTCAAGTCCCTCGGGATAGGTCATCGTCAGGTTCCATTTGTCGAACCGATTGTCGAAGCGGGCCCGGACAGGTACCGTCACCGTCTCACCCGGGACGGCACTGACCTTGACGGTGTCGCCCTCGCCCATTGCGAAGTAACTCGAGAATGTCTCGGCAGCGGCGGGCATGCCAGCCACCAGCATCAAGGATAAGAAAATGATGGTCTTTTTCATGTCATGTGTCATCTTAACTGGTTATACATGTCCCGGCATCACTCGGGTCCAAGGGCCAGACGCATACCTGTAAACATCCATTCCTTTGAATGGTCCAGCTCAAACCTGTAGGTCACCGTGCATCCGGCGGCTCCATACCAGATGGCACCGCCGCGAACGACAACCTTTCTCATCGCAGGGTTATCGTCTTGGATATAGACAGGGTTGGTTTGGGGTTCAGAACTATAGCTTCCACGAATCCCGAAAAAAGTGTCCTGACATATCTCACCCACATTGCCTGACATGTCATACAGCCCCAATTCGTTGGGCCACAGACGGCCGACCCTGAAGGTGCCTTTATTCGTGTCATAATACGCCACTTCATCGATGTTGTCACTGCCGGCATACAGGTAGCCGTGGCTCAGGTTGCCCCCGCGGGCGGCAAACTCCCACTGCGCCTCGGTCGTCAGGTGGAACGACAGGCCCGTCAGCTCGTCCAGCTTGTCGACGAACTCCTGGCACTGGTCCCAGCTTACCCAACACACCGGATGCTCGTCTGTTATGCCAGACAGGCCCTCTTGCGTCACCCAGCCCATCACGGCGCGCCACAGGCCGCGCGTCACCTCGGTCTGACCTATCCAGTAGTCCGACAGGGTCACCTGGTGAACCGGCTGCTCCTCGACATTGCGCGTGCTGCCCATCATGAAGGTGCCGCCCTCAACGGGCACCATCTCAAACGACACGCCGTTCACCGTGTAGGTCACGATGCCCTCGGGGTCAGGGGGCGGAAGCGTCACGCCGTTCAGCACACCCTCTATGATCTTGGTCACGTCGTTGATGTCCACGCTACCGTTGTTGTTCACATCAGCGTTATCCAGCGAAATCATCGAGGCGTCACCGGCCAGCACATAATGGATGACGGCAACGACATCGTTGATGTCCAACTCGCCGCTCATGTCGGCGTCATAAAGAACCACCCGCGCATGAGCGGACAGCGGCACCAGCATCACGGCGGCAATCACCGTGAACAAACATTTGAAAAAGTTAGTTTTATTCATAATAATATTAGGTTGTTAAATAATAGATTTCTTCTAAAAACTCCCATTTCATCGACCGAAATGGGAGTTTTTCGGTTAATAGTTGGTGAAGTTGCCCTCATACATATTATTATTTGATGAGGTGATGACAATGCGATAGTTGTCGTCGGGAAGCAAAGACACATCGATAGAATCACCATAACCATCGACCTGGGTGGAAATAACAGCCATCATTGTCGAGAGAGAGATGATGTCCACATCATAGTAGTCAGCATTGCCATCAGCATAGAGGATAATCTCCTGCATATCAGAGTCAAAGTACACCTCCGGCATATCAGCCGGTGGATAGTACTCAGAGTGATCACCTTGTTGATGCTGATGCTGGAGATATATTTGCGCTTCATCAGCAACCACAAAAAACGATAGTCCGAATAGTAACAAGATTAAGCAAATTGTTTGTTTCATAATTCATGTATCAATTAAAGGTGTAAAAAACGCTTTGTTTTTGTTACAAAATTAAGACACAAACAAAAAAGATGACGAAAAAATCAGGTCATCTTTTGTGGTCTTAAAATACTGATTAACAGTATTCTAAAAAACTATCATGGTCATCTTGTAAATTCTAGGCAATTGTGATGCTAATTCAATTCTCCGTTGATATACTTTTCCCGAAATTCATCAAAAGACATGTCAAGCTTCATCTTGTTTCTTATAATCTTTCTCCTATAGTTGCTCACGGTCTTCGCATTGGCGTAATTCATGCAGACTTTTATAATCTGAGGCGATAGATTAGCACATAAAAGGCAAAACAGTTTTAAATCATCCTCGCTAAGATCAGAATATTTTCGCTCGATGAAGGACATGATGCCATTATATTCCCCATCAACCGAAAGCTTCATTTTCTGCCAAAACGATTCATTTAACCGCAATTTAAGTATCGCATTCTTTTCGTACAGATCTTTGAAGAAACTCGATAACGGAATGATTCTTTTTACACGCTTGCCTTCGTCAGTCTTCAGTCTGATGCTTTGTTGCAGCTCATTTAATGCCGAAATGCGATAACCCACCAGTTTTGATACATCCGATTTTTGCTGTTCTTCTATCGCCAAACTTAGTTCTTGCCTGGTCAACTTGATTTCTTTCTTATATCTCTTTACATTAGAATAAAGTCTGTAGATGATTAATA
>ONYP01000128.1 GCA_900322135.1 uncultured Prevotellaceae bacterium | reverse complement strand
CAGGGCGTTTCTGGATGTCACGAGCGACAGCGATGCGGATTTCTCGGATTTCCGCGAGCGTTACTGCGGCCGATGGGACAGCGAGGAGGAGTTCGCCCAGCACCTCGCCGATGAGCTTTGCATGTTCGACAATGTTCCCGAGAGCATCACCCGCTTTTTTGACTTCAAGGCCTTTGCCCGTGAGCTGTTCATGTCTGACTATGACATGGGCGATGGCGGTCACGTGTTCCGCACCTGCTAAGTCTTAGCGCACCCAGCGAGAAGGAGCCACCACAAGGTGGCTTTTTCTTTGCCCATTGGTGCCGAAGAAACCACACCGAACAAGTACCGACCAAGTTCGATGAGCTATATTCCAGGGTAGCTGCTTTAATTAAAGCTTTTGGCAGGCAACAACCCAAGGGAACGGAAGTATCAGCTGAGACAAGGGAAAAGGCAAAAAATGCTTATCGCAATAAGCGATTTTTGTGATTTTCGCTTATCTTGGTAAGCGATTTTTGCCATTTTTCGCTTATTGGAGTAAGCGAAAATGAACAATTGGCACTACCCGCGGATGAGCTATAAGTCCAAAAAAATATCGAATCATAGATCACATTCTCTCTCTTGATTAGAAAATGATTTTTTGCTCAACATATCATAAAATATAGAAAAAGTATTATATTTGCACCCGTAATTAAATGTTGTCATTATTATGAGTAAGACTACAATGGGTACAAAGTTGCCCAAAAAACTGGAGCAGAAAATGCAGACTGTGGGTGAACAGATCAAACTCGCACGGCTGCGTCGCAACCTAAGCATTGCGCAAGTAGCCGAGCGCGCAACGTGTTCTCTCGTGACGATAACACGTATTGAGAAAGGTACCCCCACGGTGGCCATCGGAATCTATCTGAGGGTACTCTACGCTTTGCAACTTGATGATGATATCCTGTTGTTGGCGCAAAAGGATGAGATGGGGCACGCCTTACAGGATCTCGCCCTGAAACGTCGTGAACGAGCATCAAAAAAGTCATAAGCCATGAGAACGCTATTTGTCTTTGCGGATTTTGACTGGCTGGATGAGCCCAAGCTGGTTGGTGAACTTGGCTACGAATCACTGCGTGGCTCTGACTCTTACTCTTTCAAGTTCGACAATGAGTGGCTGAACAAATTTGGCAACCTGTTTCTGAGTGCCGACATCAACAACTATCCCGGCCTGCAGTACACTCAACCAGACCGAGACATCTTCGGCTGTTTCAGTGATGCTTTGCCCGATCGTTGGGGGCGCTTACTGCTCAACAGACGTGAACAGATTCTTGCCAGGGAAGAAAAACGCCCAATTCGCAAGCTGTCCTCATTCGACTATCTCATGGGTATCGATGATTTTTCTCGCATGGGCGGCCTTCGATTTAAGGAAGATCTCGACGGAGACTTCATTAACACTCAGACAAGCCTGCGCATCCCGCCATTGGCCGATGTCCGTTCATTGGCAGTGGCAAGTATGGAAATTGAAAAAAGCGAAGAACTGAACCAATTGCCCGAAACACGTTGGATCCAGCAGCTGGTTCATCCAGGCACCTCGCTTGGCGGTGCGCGTCCTAAAGCCAGTGTAATCGACAGTGAAGGAAACCTTTACGTAGCTAAATTTCCTTCGAGGAACGATGATTACGATGTGGCCCTGTGGGAACATCACAGCCATCTCTTAGCAAAAGCAGCTGGAGTAAACGCCGCTAGCACGAGTACGATTCAAACAGGCCAGAAGTACCATACCCTCTTGTCAAAACGATTTGACAGGCTTCAAAGTAAACGCCGGAAGCATTTTGCTTCGGCCTTAACCCTTTTGGGCCTGACTGATGGCTGCGATGCAAAGTCCGGCAATGGCTACCTCGACATCGTGGACTTCATCTTGCTTAATTGTTGTGACGTGAACAACAACCTGCGGCAGCTATATCGAAGAGTGGCATTTAATATCGCCATTGGCAACAGTGACGACCATTTCCGCAATCATGGTTTCTTGCTCTCTCCTCGTGGTTGGACGCTGTCACCTGCATATGATATGAACCCGACACTGAATGAATACCAGGCACTGCTCATCAACTCGACTACCAATTATGCCGATCTTGATGTGCTGCTTGAGTCATCAGAGGAATATATGATTAGTAAGGATGAGGCCAAACGCATCATCGATGAAGTAAAAGCAGGGGTTAGCCAATGGAAATCAATCGCCACACGACTAGGTATTGCCAAACGTGAAATGGAAATTTTTGAACAGGTATATAGCAAAAACCAGAACAACGATTCGATAAGTTAGAGTAGAAATACCCGCATAAATCATCGAATCCGATAAGTTATAATACTGCAACGGATATGAAGAAGAACAAGAATCAACTATATGTGCAGGCCAACAGGGATTGGCTGGTGGCGAAGTCACAGGAAGACGGCGTGAAGGCGCTACCTAAGGGCGTTTTCTATAAGGTGCTGGCCAAGGGAGACGCAACGAGCGCAACTCCCACGCCCAGCAGCGTGATCACCGCCCATTATACGGGCAAGACCATCGACGGGGCGACATTCGACAGCAGCCGTGGCGACGTGCCCCTGGCATGCCGGCTGCGCGACCTCATCGAGGGCTGGATCATCGCCATGCAGCAGATGCACATCGGCGACCGATGGGAGATCTACATCCCCGCCGAAATGGGCTACGGCAAATTCTCCCAGCCAGGTATCCCCGGCGGCTCCACCCTCATCTTCGACATCGAACTACTCGCCATCAATTAATAAGTATCGGACACAGCATGATAAAACGCTTTTTTCTCATATTATTCTTGGCATTGGCCAGTTTAGCCTTAATGGCACAGCAGAATGCAAATGGAATCAGGGGAATTGTCGTTGAGGAAGACGGCACGCCCGTGATGTATGCTTCGGTGGCAATGATTCAGAACGGAAAGGCCGCGGCTGGTGCATTGACCGACACGACGGGCCTCTTTGTCATGAAAGGCACTTTCAAGGGCAGTTATCAACTCAAGATCACTTCGATAGGCCATGAGGACGTTCTGAAGGACCTCATTTTATCCGACGGCAAGTCACACGACCTCGGACAAATCGTGATGACGGAACGAGCCACGCTACTGGATGGTGTTGTGGTGACAGGACGTTCTGCCGACAAGTCGGTGACTCTGGAAAAGACCAGCATCAATGCTGCCGCATCGATGAGCGCCGCAACGGGATCGGTGCTCGACATGCTCCGCGGCTCATCGGCAGTCTCGGTGGATGGAGCAGGTCAAGTCTCCATACGCGGCAACAGCAACGTGCTCATCCTGGTGGATGGCGTCCCCACTGCACTTGACGGGTTGGGGGGTATTCCCGCTGCCAACGTGCAGAGTATTGACATCGTGACCAGCCCCGACGTGAAATATGACTCGGAGGGAACAGGCGGCATCATCAACATCGTTTCCAAGAAACAGACGCAAGATGCCTTCGCCCTGATGGCCTCGGCAAACTACGGCTTCAATAACTTCATGAACGGGAACCTGGCCATGAGTTATAACGCGGGCAAATGGGGCGTTCGCCTGAACTACAACGGCAGATATGAGAAAGACCGCATCGAGAGCGAGCTGCACCGCCAGTTCCTGCAGACAGGCAACAGCATCGACCAAATCATTGACGCTTCAAAGAAGACCACCGGACACAACATCGGCTTGAACATCAACTATAAAGCGACGAAAAAAGATGTTGTCGTGCTGGATGTCAAGGCAGGCTTCCCTCGCATGAGCAACTATCAGACCTTCCATAATCACTACATCACCGACGGTGTGCCAAGCGACAAGGCTCGTGAGACCGACATCACCTTCAACCGTGAAATGGTAGAGGGCTCACTTACCTATAGGCATATCTACGTGCCTGGAAAGCGCGAGATCAGTACCTCGGCATCGCTGTCGGCCATCAACGGCCACCGCCCATCCTATTACTATGAAGCGGGCCAGATGGTGCAGCGTTCCAGGTCTGGCGGTCATCCGCGAATTGCGGCTTGGCAACTCGACTACATGACACAGCTGGGCAAGGGCAAGCTGGAAACTGGAGTGAAGATGACCTATCGCCACAACAACATTGACCACAAGATGTACGCGTATGACGAGGCGACTGGCGACTGGCAGTTGTCGATTCCCCTGAGCAACGACCTGCGCCACCGTGAATTCATCCCTGCCGCCTACGTCATGTATTCGTCGAAGTGGAATGACAAACTCACCTATAAGGCTGGACTGCGCTTTGAATACAGCCATGTGACACTGCAGAACGATAAAGACCGCCTGGACGAGAGCAGCAACTGCTATTTCCTGTCGCCCAATGTCGTGTTGAACTATCGCGTAAGCCAGCCGCTGCAGTTTTCATTCGGTTTGTCGCGCCGCATATCGCGTCCGACCTATCCGCAGCTCAACCCCTATGTCAATCTCATCGACAACCAGACCTATGAGACAGGCAACGTCCGTCTGAAACCCGAGAAGGCCAACAAAATTGACCTCGGCTACTCCTATGCTGGACGGGCCGTGAAGTTGAACGGCACCGCCTACTTCAATTATACGCAGGACTACATCAGCCAGATCGCCTACCTTGACCGGGATATCCTTGTGACAACCTACATTAACGGCGACCAGTACCTGAATACGGGTTATGAACAGAATGTCAGATGGAACGCCCTGCAATGGCTGGGTGTGGACTTGGGCACCAACATATTCTACACCGGGGCGCGTGGCACCAGCCATGGAGTCACCTTCAGCAACCACGGCTGGACCAGCAACAGCAGTGCGACACTGAACATCATACCGCTTAAGGGGATGACCATCCAGGCCCAGTATTTCGTCACTTCACCCCAATACTTCCCGCAGTTCACCACCAAGACCGTTCACTACTGCAATCTGGGTGTGAAACAGCAGCTGCTTAAAAAGTCGCTGACGCTCTCGGCACTGCTGACCGATGTGTTCAACACGCGTCGATGGGACATCTCGTCAGACAATCCAGTCTATACGCTCGTAAACAATAGCAAGAATCGCAGCCGCATGCTGTGGCTCGGCATCAGTTGGAATTTCCACTCCTTCAAGCCCGCAGGAGGTCAGAAGAAGCAGGAAGAGGACCGCAGTGTCATCAGGCTGGGTGAATGAGACCACGATTAACCGAAAAACTAACGATATGAGTACAATGGTGTGGGGCGCTATCAAGACTCCCCACATTTTTTGTCAATGGGACAAACACCAATCCCCCGAGACAACATACACTTGATAAGAGCTCTACCATTCCATCGTTGCATGGGAAATTCACTTGCTCTGGTCACGGGGTTGTATTCGGCTGCTATACGTTCCGCACATCAACCAGCCGGCAGCGCTGGCTGGATTGAGCTGTTCCACTACAGCCTCATGCCGCTGAGCGACTTCGCCCCGGCGGCTCCACCCTCATCTTCGACATCGAGCTGCTCGCCATCAATTAACGGCATATCAATCACAATGTCAATTGTAGATTCAGCGTATATCGCGAGAAATCACTATCTTTGCAGCAATAACTGAAAGACAAATCGGAATTTATG
>ONYP01000084.1 GCA_900322135.1 uncultured Prevotellaceae bacterium | reverse complement strand
ATGCCAAGAAGTTTATCTGGAAGAAGTTTCCTGAAGTTGCTCGATTTCTCTACCGAAGAGATTCAGTATTTACTCGAACTTGCTAAGGATTTCAAGCGCATGAAACGCGCCGGAACTCCCCACAAGTACCTTGCAGGCAAGAACATCGTCCTCTTGTTCGAGAAGACCTCTACCCGCACCCGCTGCTCGTTTGAGGTAGCCGGCAATGACCTGGGTATGGGTGTTACCTACCTCGATCCCGGTTCATCGCAGATGGGCAAGAAGGAGTCCCTCGAGGACACCGCCAAGGTGCTGGGCCGCATGTTCGACGGTATCGAGTACCGCGGCTTCGACCAGCAGATTGTCGAGGACCTGGCAAAGCATGCCGGCGTTCCCGTTTGGAACGGTCTGACCACCGACTTCCACCCCACCCAGATGCTTGCCGATGTCCTCACCATCGAGGAGCACTTCGGTCACTATAAGGGCCTGACGATGGTCTTCATGGGTGATGCCCGCAACAATGTGGCTAACTCCCTGATGGTCGTTTCGGCCAAGTTGGGTATCAACTTCGTAGCTTGCGGTCCCAAGGACAACATGCCCGACAAGAAACTCGTTGACACATGCAAGAAGATTGCCAAGGAGAACGGCTGCACCATTACCCTGACTCCCGATGTCAAGAAGGGCACCAAGAATGCCGATGTCATCTACACCGACATCTGGGTATCGATGGGTGAGCCCGACGAGATCTGGGCCGAGCGCATCAAGTTGCTGAGCCCCTATCAGGTGAACGACGAGGTGATGAAGAACGCCAACCCCGGCGCCATCTTCCTGCACTGCCTGCCCTCGTTCCACGACCTGGAGACCACCATCGGCGCCGACATCTACAAGAAGTTCGGTCTGCCCGAGATGGAGGTTACCGACAAGGTGTTCCGCAGCCCGCAATCCAAGGTGTTTGACGAGGCCGAGAACCGCATGCACACCATCAAGGCCGTGATGTACGCCACGCTCAAGTAATTTAATCCGGTTCACCATCGTGAACTGGGAGTTTAAAGATTAATGGTTAAAGGTGAATGGGTGATTGCTCATGGACTTTAATCATTAATCTTTCTTGAACATCATTCATTAAAAGAAAAATAAGACAACACAATATTATGAGCAATCGTCTTGTTATCGCTCTGGGCGGCAACGCCCTGGGCAAGACTCCGCAGGAGCAGTTGGACCTGGTTAAGGGTACCGCTTCCACCATCGTGGACCTCGTTGAGGAGGGATACGATGTCGTTATCGGTCACGGCAACGGCCCCCAAGTGGGCATGGTGAACCTGGCCTTTGAATACTCGGCCAACAATGGTGGCGGCACCCCCGCCATGCCGTTCCCCGAGTGCGGCGCCATGACGCAGGGTTACATCGGTTATCACCTGCAGCAGGCCGTGGAGCGCGAGTTGGCACGCCGTGGCATCAACAAGCCCTGTGCCGCTGTGGTGACCCAGGTGGTTGTTGACAAGAACGACGACGCTTTCCAGAAGCCGACAAAGCCTGTGGGAATGTTCTACAGCAAGGAAGATGCTGACCGCATCGTTGCCGAGACGGGTTATACCTTTGTCGAGGATGCCGGCCGTGGCTACCGCCGCGTGGTGCCCTCGCCCATCCCCGTCAAGATTGTCGAGTTGCCCATCGTGGAGCAGTTGGTAGGCCTGCACAGCGTGGTCATCACCGTGGGTGGTGGTGGCATCCCCGTTGTGGAGAACGGCCCCGGCGACTATGAGGGTGTGGCAGCCGTTATCGACAAGGACCGCGCCAGCGCCAAGTTGGCACTCGACCTGAACGCCGACATGCTGGTCATCCTCACCGCTGTGGAGAAAGTGTCCATCAACTTCAACAAGCCCGACCAGAAGGACCTGGACCGCATGACCATCGCCGAGGCACGCGAGTACATCCAGCAGGGTCACTTCGCCCCCGGCAGCATGCTGCCCAAGGTGGAATCGTGCATCAGTTTCGTCGAGAACACGACAGGCGGCACTGCCTTGATCACTTCGCTCGACAAGGCCCGCGAAGCCCTGCAGGGCAAGACCGGCACACTGCTGGTCAAGGAATAAAGACAACACCTTATATATATAAACAGTAATGGTTGGATTATCATGTCCAACCATTACTGTTTTATGGCTATCGGCGGAACTGGCTCGGCGTCTGGCCTGTCATCCGCTTGTAGAACTTGGTGAGGAACGAGGGGTTGGGGAAATTCATCTCATCACCGATGCGGGCAATGGACTTATCGGTGTGCTTGAGTTCGATTTTGATGCGGGTGACCAGGGCATCATCAATCCATTGTTTGGCGCTCTTGCCGCTCACCTGCCGGACGATGGTGCTCATGTAGCGAGGTGTGAGGCACAGGCGCGAGGCATAGAAGTCAATGGTGTGGTGCTCCGGGGCGAACTCGCTCACCAACTGAATGAAATCGGCGAACAGCCGCTGCTCGCGCGTCTGGCTCTCGCGGTAGGTCTGCTCGTGGCGACTCCACAGGTGGTCCACACACCACAGGAAGGCACTCAACAGGTGCAGGGTCACCTGGCTGCTGCCGTCGGGTTGCCTCAAGTGCCGGTAGAGCATCAGGTGCAATTGGTCCAACTGTTCCTGCTCCTCGGGCTGCAAATGCAACTGGAAATGACGCAAGTGGCCGTCAAAAGCCCTGGGGATGCGGTTGCCGATGGCCAGCGAGAACAACTCGTCGCTGATCGACAGGCCTATGCCCTGAACATCACTCGAAGCATCCTTGTATTGGAGAATGCCGTTGGTTCCCAGAAACACGAGGTCACCAGTCTCGAAATGCCGCTCCATCATGTTGATGACGGGCTCGGCCCAGCCGTTCTTAATCATCAGGATACGCATCTCGGGCATGAGCGTTGGCTGGCCGACAATCTGGTCCTTGATGAGGTTGATGCGCACATTGCGCGCTACAGCCACATTGCGTGAGATGTAGTTATTGGCCAAATCCTCATCTTTTCCCTCGATGAGTTGTTTGAGTTGGGCCAGGCTTAATTTCCTCATTTCTGCCATTGCCATCGATTTTTGAACGCAAAGATAACTAAATACTATCAAAAAACAATAATAATCTCAGTATTTTGTACAAATAGGACATTATTTCCCTGCTTTGGATATTTGCCGCTATACAATAAGGCATTAACTTTGCAATATCCAACCAATTCACAACGACATGAAACGGCTTTTTTTCATCATCAGCGTGTGCATGACGCTTACAGCTACGGCACAGACCCTCGAGGAGTGCCAGCAGGCTGCCGAGCACAACTACCCGCTCATCGCCCAGCATGACCTGATTGCCCGCACCACCGACCTCACCGTCGACAATATCCAGAAAGGGTGGCTCCCACAACTCACGGCGACCGCCCAAGCCACCAACCAGAGCGCCGTGCCCGCGTGGCCCGACGAGATGACGGGGCTGTTGCGGCAGATGGGTGTGGACATGAAGGGGCTGGGCAAGGACCAGTACCGCGTGGGACTCGACCTGCAGCAGACGGTGTTCGACGGCGGCGCCATCAGCGCCCAGAAGCAGGTGGCCCGTGAGCAGGGTGCCGTACAGCAGGCACGGCTCGATGTGGAACTGTATCAGGTGCGCCAGCGCGTCAACGAGATGTACTTCAGCCTGTTGCTGCTCGATGACCAGATCAGCCTCAACAAGGACCTGCAGGCGCAACTTGCCGCCAGCGAGAAGAAACTGACCTCGATGGTCAAGCACGGCACGGCAGCGCAATGTGACCTGAACAATGTTACCGCCGAACGACTGAATGTCGTGCAGCAGATGACCACCCTCGAGTCGCAGCGCCGCGTGCTGACGGCGATGCTGGGCACCTTCTGCGGGATTGAAGTAAGCCATGTGACCAAGCCGGCCGCCATCGATGCAGCCGCTGGCGGCAACAACCGTCCCGAACTGCGGCTCATCGACAGCCAACTGCTGCTCGCCGACGCCCAGGACCGTGCCCTCAAGGCCGCCCTGTTGCCGCGCTTGGGCGTGTTTGCCCAAGGCTACTATGGCTATCCGGGCTACAACATGTTCAAGGACATGATGGGCCGTGACTGGTCGTGGAACGGCATGGTAGGTGCCCGCCTGACATGGAATATCGGCGCGCTCTACACCCACCACAACGACAAGGCCAAGGTGCAGTTACAGCGCGAGACCGCCCGCAACCAGCGCGAGGTCTTCCTGTTCAACAACCGCCTGGAACAGATGCAGCAGAACGAGGCTATCGGCCGTTACCGCCAACTGATGGCACAGGATGAGGAAATCATCGCCCTGCGCGAGCAGGTGCGCAAGGCCGCCGAGTCCAAACTCTCGCACGGCATCATCGATGTGAACGACCTGCTGCGCGACATCAACAGCGAGAATGCCGCCCGCGTGCAGCAGTCCATCCACGAGATTGAAATGCTCAAGCAGATGTATGACCTGAAATATACGACCAACAATTAATCAGCATAACGATGAAAAAGATAACAATCATGGCAAGCGTGGCACTGCTGGTGATGACCGCTTGCGGCAAGAAGGAGAAAGCGTTCGATGCCACAGGGACATTCGAAGCCACCGAGGTCACCATCTCGGCCAAGGCAACGGGCGAGTTGAAGTCCTTCGGCGTTACCGAGGGGCAGGTCCTCGAGGGCGGCACCCAGGTGGGACGCATCGACACCTATCAACTGGAAATGCAGAAACAGCAACTCGAGACCCAGCGCGGACAACTCGCGGCCAGCAAACGGCAACTGTCGTCCAACAGGTCGGCAGCCAGCAGCCAGCAACTGGACCTGAACAAGCAACTGTCGTCCATCCAGCAGCAGATTGCCATTGCCCAGCGGGAGCGCCAGCGCTATGCCGAACTGGTCAAGGACGGTGCCGTGCCGCGCAAGCAACTCGACGACATCGATAACCAGATCAAGGTGTTGAACCGCCAGTTGGATGCCACCCGCGACCAGATACGCAGCGCCAATGCCGCCCTGGCCGAGCAGGGGAAGGGCATCGGTGCCCAGATGGAGGGTATCGACGCCCAGGTAGCGGGCATTAACGCCCAGCAGCGCCAAATCGAAGACCAGATTGCCAATGCTGACATTGTGGCACCCTACAAGGGCACCGTGCTGGAGAAGTATGTCGAGCAGGGCGAATTTGTCTCGACGGGCAAGCCGCTGTTCAAGATGGCTGATGTGGAGCAGATGTTCATCCGAGCCTATGTCACCTCGGCCCAACTGCAGAACATCAAGGTGGGACAGGCCTGCAAGGTGTTTGCCGACTACGGCAACGGGCAGAAGAAGGAATATGCCGGCACCGTCACCTGGATTTCCAGCCGCTCGGAGTTCACCCCCAAGACCATCTTGACCGATGACGAGCGTGCCGACCTGGTCTATGCCGTCAAAATTGCCATCAAGAACGACGGCTATGTGAAAATCGGCATGTACGGGGAAGTTAAGTTCTAGAATCTCTAGATTATCTAGATCATCTAGGTTATCTTGGTCAACAGCATTGGCAATGAACGCGATTGAGGTAAATAATGTGTCCAAGTCCTACGGGAAGGTCATGGCGCTCGACCAGGTGTCGTTCACCGTGGGCCAGGGTGAGGTGTTCGGCCTCATCGGTCCTGACGGTGCCGGCAAGACCTCGCTGTACCGAATCTTGTGCACTCTGTTGTTGCCCGAGACGGGCACGGCGTCGGTGGACGGCTTTGACACGGTGCGCCAGATGACCGACATCCGCCGCCGCGTGGGCTACATGCCCGGCAAGTTCTCGCTCTATGAGGACCTGACCGTCGAGGAGAACCTGCGGTTCTTTGCCAACCTGTTCGGCACGACCGTCGAGGAGGGATATGACAGCATCAAGGCCATCTACTGCCAGATTGAGCGTTTCAAGAACCGCCGGGCGGGAGCCCTGTCGGGTGGCATGAAGCAAAAACTGGCGCTCTCGTGTGCCCTGGTCCACAGCCCCAGCGTGCTCTTCCTCGACGAGCCCACGACAGGCGTCGACCCCGTGTCGCGCAAGGAGTTCTGGGACATGCTCGGTGACCTCAAGGAGCGCAACATCACTATCGTGGCCTCAACACCCTATCTCGACGAGGTGCGCCGCTGCGAGCGCGTGGCTTTTCTTGACAAGGGGCAGATTCGCGGCATCGGCACTCCCGATGAAATCCTGACACGCTTTGCCGATGTGTTCAACCCGCCGGGCATCGAACACGACCATGCCGCGACTGTGCCGCAGCCTAGTGTACCCGAGAATGTCATCGAAGTGGAGCACCTGGTTAAGGCCTTCGGCTCGTTCCATGCCGTCGACGATATCAGTTTCACCGTCAAGCGCGGCGAGATTTTCGGTTTCCTGGGTGCCAACGGTGCCGGCAAGACCACGGCGATGCACATGCTCACGGGCCTGAACCAGCCCACGAGCGGGACTGGCCGCGTGGTGGGCTACGACATCCGCACCGAGCATGAGCAAATCAAGAAGCACATCGGCTACATGAGCCAGCGGTTCTCGCTCTATGAGGACCTGACGGTGGCCGAAAACATCCGCCTGTTTGCGGGCATCTACGGCATGGAAGACAAGGAAATCGCTCGCAAGACCGACGAATTGCTCGACCGCCTCGAGTTTGCCGACCACAAGAACGAGCTGGTGGCCTCGCTGCCGCTGGGCTGGAAGCAGAAACTGGCCTTCTCGGTGAGCATCTTCCACGAGCCGGGCGTCGTCTTCCTTGACGAGCCCACAGGCGGTGTGGACCCCGCCACACGACGCCAGTTCTGGGAACTCATCTATGAGGCAGCGGGCAGGGGAATCACCGTGTTTGTCACCACACATTACATGGACGAGGCCGAGTACTGCGACCGCATCTCCATCATGGTCGACGGCAAAATCAAGGCCATGGGCACGCCCGATGAGTTGAAACAGAAGTATAACCAGCCCGATATGGACCATGTGTTCACCTATCTGGCACGGCAGGCCACGCGCAGCAGCGATTAAATTACAGGAGCCATGAAACAGTTCATCTCATTTGTCATCAAGGAGGCTAAGCACATCCTGCGCGACAAGCGCACGATGCTCATCCTGTTCGGCATGCCGCTGGTGCTGATGCTCATCTTCGGCTTCGCTATCACCACCGATGTGAAGAATGTACGCACCGTGGTAGTGACCAGTTCGATGGACCACCTCACGCAGCAGGCGGTCGACAGGCTCGCGGCCTCGGAATATTTCACTATCGTCCAGGTGGCCGCCACGCCCCGTGAGGCCGAGCAGATAATCCGCGGGCAAAAGGCCGACATGGCCATCGTCTTCGGTCCCGACTTCGCTTCCAAACGCAGTGGTGTTCAGTTTATCGTCGACGGTGCCGACCCCAACATGTCGCAGCAGTGGACCAACTATGCCACTGGCGTGCTCCTGAATGCCGATGGCGGGGCAGTCAACACCAAGATGCTCTATAACCCGCAGATGCGGTCGGCCTACAACTTCGTGCCGGCCATTATGGGTATGCTGCTGATGCTGGTGTGCGCGATGATGACATCCATCTCGATTGTACGCGAGAAGGAGAAGGGAACAATGGAGGTGCTCCTGGTTTCGCCCGTCAGGCCGCTGATGATCATCGTTGCCAAGGCGATACCCTACCTCGTGCTCGCTTTCGCCATACTGGTCATCATCCTGTTGATGGCGCGGTTTGTGCTGGGCGTGCCGCTGGTGGGATCGCTGTTCTGGATCATCGTCATCTCCATCATCTACATCCTGCTGGCGCTCTCATTGGGCCTGCTCATCAGCAATGTCGCCAAGACCCAACTGGTGGCGCTGCTGCTCTCGGCAATGGTGCTGCTGGTGCCCATCGTGATGCTCAGCGGCATGCTTTTCCCTGTGGAGTCGATGCCGCGGGTGCTGCAGTGGATTTCGGCCATTGTCCCGCCACGCTACTACATCGAGGCGATGCGCAAACTGATGATTATGGGCGTGGGCATCAAGGAGGTCGCCCGTGAGGTCCTTATTCTCACGAGCATGGTTGCCGTGCTGATGACGCTCGCCCTTGTCAAGTTCAACAAACGACTCGAATAGTCCAGCCGCCATGACACTGAAATATCTCATACAGAAAGAGTTCACGCAGATTCGCCGCAACGCGTTCCTGCCCAAACTCATCGTCGTGTTCCCCATCATGATCATGTGTGTCATGCCCTGGGTGATGAACATGGAGGTGAAGAACATCAAGGTCACGGTGGTGGACAATGACCGTTCAACCCTGTCGCAGCGCCTCGTGCACAGCATCGAGGCCAGCAACTACTTCATCTTCAAGGGGCAGCAGCCCACCTACCGGGACGCCCTGCAGGAGGTTGAGCAATCACGGGCCGACATCGTGATGGTCATTCCCCAGGACTACAGCCGCGACATCACCCTGGGCAACCAGCCACAGGTGCTCATCGCCGCAAATGCCGTCAACGGGACCAAGGGGGCGATGGGCGGGGCCTACCTGACCCAGATTGTCACGGCCCACATCAATCCCGACCTCGCAGCCATGCAGTCGCGGGTGACCGCCCTGTTCCTGTATAACAAGAACCTGAATTTCAAACTGTTCATGATACCGGCCCTGTTTGCCATCGTGATGATGCTGATGACGGGGTTCCTGCCCGCGCTCAACATCGTGGGCGAGAAGGAGGCTGGCACCATCGAGCAGATCAATGTCACTCCCGTGAGCAAGTGGTCGTTCATCCTGGCCAAACTCATCCCCTACTGGATTATTGCCCTGTTCGTCATCACCGTGTGCCTGCTGCTGGCATGGGCGGTGTACGGCATCACCAGCGTGGGGCCTTTGGCGCTGATTTACCTGCTCGTGATGCTATTGGCATTGTTCTGGAGTTCGTTCGGTCTGATGATCAGCAACTACAGCAACACCATGCAACAGGCCATCTTCGTGATGTGGTTCTTTGTGGTGATGATGCTCCTGCTCTCGGGTCTGTTCACCCCCACCCGCTCGATGCCTTCGTGGGCCTATGCCACGACCTATGTCAACCCGATGTCCTACTTCATCGATGCGGTGCGCACGGTCTTCATCCGCGGCGGCGGGCTCTCCAGCATCTGGCACCAGGTCCTCGCCCTGCTGGGCATCGGCTCGGTCATGGCCGCATGGGCTGTCCTCAGTTACCGGAAAAACTCGTGAAGCATCATTATTCTGAATTATTTTCATTTTTTCAAGCATTTTACTTTGAAACTTGAATAAATGTTTTATCTTTGCGGATAGAATAACAATTTCTAAACAACCGACGATTATGAAAAGATTACTTTCCGCTATCACTTTGCTGCTGGCATTTACCGCAGCATGGGCCGACTCACCCCTGACATCTACCTACTTTGCCAACGCCTACGAGGACCACCCGATGGTACAGATGGTTAATGAAAATATGCAAAGCGATCTGCCCACCGTACTGCTCAACTTCCTCGCTGACAAGAAATCACCTGTCGATGTGCGCCTGGCTATCATCAACAAGTTGAGTTGGAACTTTGACGGCACCCCTGTGGGAGAGCAACTGTGCGAATACATGATGGGCCGCTACAAAGCTAAGAACGAGGCGAAACTGGTCAAGAAACTCGATGCCGGCACACTGGCAGTGTATGCCTATGCCAAGGCGATGAGCAACTACTTTGATGTCACCGCGGCAAGTGAAATGGGCCATCTGGCCGTGAAGAAGAACAAGGGCAAGAGCCTCAGCGTGGCACTGATTTCGGCCCTCATCGATGCCCAAGTCTATCTCGACAGCGACTGGTCCAAGATTTATCCCGTGGTGTCCAAAGTCCTGCACGACGGCTCGCTGCGGCTCGACATGCGCCAGGAGGCCATCAACGGCATCATGGAGTACATCAACCTCTACAAGGAATACGAGTAACACACGACTTTCTTGTCAGGACAAAAAAAACAGGCTCCTTGGGGTCACCCCCTTGGAGCCTGGTAGCATTTTGCGGAATTAATTCTTTGGAAAGAACCTTGTTGATTAGGCGTGCTTCTTTGCCTCGTCAACGATAGCCTTGAAAGCGGCGGGATTGTTCATAGCCAGGTCGGCGAGCACCTTGCGGTTGATCTCGAT
>ONYP01000094.1 GCA_900322135.1 uncultured Prevotellaceae bacterium | reverse complement strand
CGAGGTGCTCCCCACCGTGTTCGCCATCGTGAAGTCGACCGCAAGGCGCTTTGCCGAGAACGAGACCATCGTGGTCAACGCCACGCAACTCGACCGCGACCTGGCCGCACAGGGCAAGGATTTCGTCTCGATTGATGGCGACAAAGCCATCTACACCAACCACTGGATTGCCGGCGGCAACGAGATTACCTGGGACATGATACACTACGATGTACAGCTCATCGGTGGTATTGTACTGCATGAGGGTAAAATCGCCGAGATGGCAACCGGTGAAGGTAAAACCCTTGTGGCAACCCTTCCTGTCTTCCTCAACGGCCTGACCGGCAATGGTGTGCATGTGGTAACCGTCAACGATTACCTGGCCAAGCGCGATAGCGAGTGGATGGGTCCGTTGTACATGTTCCACGGAATGACGGTGTCCTGTATCGACAAGACCGAACCCAACTCTGCCGAGCGCCGAGCCGCCTATAATTGCGACATCACCTTCGGTACCAACAGTGAGTTCGGTTTTGACTACCTGCGCGACAACATGGCGATGCGCCCCGAGGATATGGTGCAGCGTCCCCACAACTACGCCATCGTCGATGAGGTCGACAGCGTGTTGATTGACGACGCCCGTACGCCGCTGATTATCTCCGGTCCCGTGCCCAAGGGTGAGGACCAGTTGTTCAAAGACTTCAAACCCAATGTGGAGCGCGTCTATAATGCTCAGCGCCAGATGGTGACCGGACTGCTCGCCGATGCCAAGAAGATGATGGCCAGCGACGACCCCGAGACTGTCAAGGAAGGTACCTTGAGACTTTATCGTGCCTTCAAGGGTCTGCCCAAGTACAAGCCCCTGATCAAGTACCTGAGTGAGGAAGGCGTCAAGAACGCCATGCTCAAGACCGAGGCCTTCTATATGGCGGACAATAACCGCGAGATGCCCACCGTCACCGATCCCCTCTACTTCATCATCGACGAGAAAAACAACACCGTGGAGATGACCGACAAGGGTATCGATGTGCTCACCAAGGGTACCGATGACCCCGAGTTCTTCATCCTTCCCGACATCGCCGCACAGCTGTCGGCAGTGACCAACGAGCCGCTCACCGATGAGGAAAAGACCAACAAGAAGGATGAGCTGCTCGCCAACTACTCGGTCAAGGCCGAGCGCGTGCACACCGTCACCCAGCTCTTGAAAGCCTATACCCTGTTCAACCGTGACGATGAATACATCGTCGATGCCGAGGGCAAGGTAAAGATTGTGGATGAGCAGACGGGCCGTGTGATGGAAGGTCGCCGCTATAGCGACGGACTGCACCAGGCTATCGAGGCCAAGGAGGGCGTGAATGTCGAGGCCGCTACCCAGACCTTTGCCACTATCACCCTGCAGAACTACTTCCGCATGTACCACAAGCTCGCGGGTATGACTGGTACCGCCGAGACCGAGGCAGGTGAGTTCTGGGATATCTACAAACTCGATGTAGTCACCATTCCCACCAACAAGCCCGTGATCCGCAACGACATGACGGACCGCGTCTACAAGACCCAGAAGGAGAAATTCAATGCCGTCATCGCCGAGATCGAGGCCATGCGCAATTCTGGCCGACCCACACTGGTGGGTACCACGAGCGTAGAGATCAGTGAGCAGTTGAGCCGCATGCTGAACATGCGCCACATCCCCCACAATGTGCTCAACGCCAAGCTGCACCAGAAGGAGGCCGACATCGTTGCCCAGGCCGGTCAATCGATTGACGGCAAGGGTGTCGTGACCATCGCCACCAACATGGCAGGTCGTGGTACCGATATCAAGCTGTCGCCCGAGGTTAAAGCCGCCGGCGGTCTTGCCATCATCGGTACCGAGCGCCACGAGTCACGCCGCGTCGACCGCCAGTTGCGTGGTCGTGCCGGACGCCAGGGAGACCCCGGCTCATCGGTATTCTTCGTGTCGTTTGAGGATAAACTGATGCGTCTGTTCGCCAGCGAGAATGTGGTCAAGACCCTTGACCGACTGGGACTCAAGGATGGTGAAGCCATCGAGAGCAAGATGGTCACCAAGAGCATCGAGAACGCCCAGAAACGCGTCGAGGAGAACAACTTCGGTATCCGTAAACACCTGCTCGAGTATGACGATGTGATGAACGCTCAGCGCAAGGTGATCTACACCCGCCGCCACCATGCTCTCATCGGTGAGCGCATCGGGTTGGATATCATCAACACCCTGTATGACAGCGTGGACGACATCGTTGACCGTTATGGTGCCGATGACTTCGAGGACTTCAAGATGCAGGTTCTCAAGACCTATGCCATCGAGGTACCGTTTACCGAGGAGGAATACCGCCGCATGGACGACGGCAAGAAGCAGGAGATTCTCTACGATGCCGTGCTCAAGACCTTTAACCGCAAGATGGAACGCCTGACCGAGGTCGCCGATCCCATCATCCAGCAGATTGTCGAGAGGCAGAAGGCCGATGGCATCGAGCCACAAGGACTCATCCGCGTGCCCATCACCGACGGCAAACGCACATTCGGCATCGTCGTCGACATCAAGGAGGCTGCCGACACCCACTGCAAGTCAATCACCAAAGCTTGGCAGAAGGCCGTCATGCTGCTCACCATCGACGAGAACTGGAAGGAGCACCTGCGCGAGATGGACCAGTTGCGACAGAGTGTGCAGAACGCCAGCTATGAGCAGAAGGATCCCCTCGTCATCTACAAGACCGAGGCCTTCAACATGTTCAAGCAGATGGTCGGCATCATGAACGGCAAGTCCATCGCCGTGCTCATGCGTGGCCAGATTCCCGAAGCACCTCCCCAAGAGAATGTGTCCAACAACGAGCCGAGTCCCCGTCAGCGTTACAGCGAGAGCCGAGGCGGTGAGCCCGACCCCAGCCGTCCCAATGCGGCACCCGTCGGACCGCGTCCGCAAGGCCCCACCGGCCCCATCCGCAACGAGGGTCCCAAGATCGGGCGTAACGATCCCTGCCCGTGCGGCAGCGGCAAGAAATACAAGAACTGCCACGGTCGCGGCTTGGCATAACCCTGCCAACAACTACAATTCACGCCAGCCCCCCACACGGGGGTTGGCGTGATTGCTTTAGTATTCTGGAAAACCGAACCGGCTGGAATATCTAGAGCATCTAGGGCATCTAGTATATCTGGATCAGGGCAACTCGTCATCGATGATGAGACGCAGCCATTGAGCCGTCTTCAAGGGAATGGGACCCGCAGGCTCGGTGGACATCAGGCGGTCGTTGAGGTCCTGCAGCAAGGGGCGGGCGTCGCTTTCCCCGGCACGGGCGATAATGGCGTGGGCCTCGGGCATCGCCCGGTCCATCACAGCCATCGATGACGGACGCAGCAGGAAACTGCGCCAGTAAAGCCAGTAGGCGTAATCATAGATGCGACGCGCGTCGGCGGGATCATCCAGGTCCACCTCGCCGGCGATGCACAGCTGGCGCGGTGCGGGAGCCTGCTCATACTCCTCATCCAGCAGTTTGTGAAAA
This sequence comes from uncultured Prevotellaceae bacterium, assembly GCA_900322135.1. Lineage (GTDB taxonomy): Bacteria > Bacteroidota > Bacteroidia > Bacteroidales > Muribaculaceae > Sodaliphilus. The sequence goes on along the minus strand of ONYP01000094.1, from coordinate 9,236 downwards.
GCCATTGCGAGTGCTTGCAGTTCCACATCGTGGGGGTCCAAGCGGCTTTCGCCCTCACCCGCAACCGTCCACCAGATGACATAACGCACATCATCAAGGTTCAGCTCATAGTCCATATAATCCTCACTGCGCCCATAATGGGGCACAGGACTGCCATGACGCCTATCATGCAACCGCGTGAATGAGCGCCACAGGCCGCCATCGGCTACCACATCCTGGAAATAGCCCGTCACGGCAAGCACCACATCGCGGCGTGTGTCATCATCAAGCCCCCGCAGCCACGGCGACTCATCCCATATCTTGGCCAGCCGCAAGGCAATCCACAGGTAAAACTGGTCAGTCTCAGCTACACGGGGATTGCCGGGTTGACGCTCCATATAATCCTTTACTGTGATTTCCATAATCCTCTTGAAAAACAAAAACGGGAAAACGCTATTGTTTCCCCGTCATGATGGAGCCGCTTTTCGTTACGAATGAAATGCTCTACCGACTGAGCTATTGCGGCTTGGTGCACTGCGATGATTTGCAATGCGGGTGCAAAGGTAGCACTATTTTTTTAAACCCACAACTTTAATCGACAATTTGTTTGCTGTAGGTAATCCTCACCTTGGCACGGTCTAGCAGCAATTTAACGATAGCCGGACGGGATACCATAGGAGAAATCTTGGTCACAGTGGTTGTCGAGCCTGTATAGTAGGACTGCGTGTAGGTATAGTTGGTGACATCCACCGGGGTGATGGTGAAATTGATGTCATCCTCGGTAGCTATGCCACCCTTGTTATTGATGATGTCGAGCACATAGTTGCGCAAGCCCGAGAAGAAATAACTCTTGGTGTTCGGGCTATAGATAGCATAGAACGAGTCCTTGTTATTAGCCAAGCTGTCGCCATTGATGAAGTTATCCTTCTGTGAGGTCTTGACCATCAGCAGATAAGTGGGCGGTTGGATATTATATTCGGTCTCGGGAATGCTCACGGGAAGTTCCAGCGACAGGGTGTTGATGATCGACTGGTTTCCGCCCACATTGGACTTATACTTGTCGATGATGTCCTGGATGGGGAAACGCACCTGCACCTCATAGCCTGCCGGGGCAACGATGAGTGCCTCGCCATTGTCAACCATCGTGGTGATGGCGTCATCAACATCGTAATGAATGATGTTGTTGGAGACAATCTCGGGGGTCGAAGCCAGATAGGACTGGCAGAACGACGAGTCGGCCTCGGTGCTATCGTTCAGCCACACATGCTTGTGGTAATACACATCAAGCTCGGTGGCCTTGATGTTCATGACATTGCCGCTGCCGTAACTGTTGGTGATGTAAATGCCGGGGAAGACATCGGCAAATGCCCTCGGCGACGAGAACTTGCTCGGGTCGTTGACATAGGTGGTGAACAACTCTCGGCCCAACTCGGTGGGCATCGGCACCGAAATCACACGCACGGTATCGACAACGGTGCTGCCTGTCACATAGGAGTCGCCCACTTCAACCCACCCTGAAGCCGGAGAATAGGACTCGGAGGCCAGCAGGTCCTCGCTGTCATAGTATCCCGTCGGGTCAAAGTCGCTGAAGATGGGACTGGGCAGGGCCCTGTCCAAGCGATAGACATTCAGGCGCATGGGAACCGATGCGTCACCCGTGAAGCCGCCTGTATAGGGCAGGCGCAACTTCAGGCGGCAGGAATCAATCATTTCAGCCTTGATGCCGGTGGTGTCGATGCGCATGGCTGGCATCCACATGGTCACCGCCTCGGCGGCCAGGCTGCCGTAACCGTCGGCCTGCAACACGCCCAGCATCTTGGTGCTCGTGCGCATCTGGACGCGGTCGTTGCGTACCGAATGCCCTGTAATGACAAATGATGAATCTTCAATGATTGACGACACGCTATCGGTGATGCTCACGCCGATGGTCTCGTCGGTGCATGCGTACAGGCCGAGCAACACAGCCGCTGCCAGTATCACATTGACCAGTTGTTTCATATTCCGGAAATGATAATAAACGATTTAAGATTAACCGACCGATGGCGACAAGTTCCTTAATCCAGGGTGGAATAGAACTCTACCACCTTGTTCACATCGTCATCGTCGATGAACTCCAAGCGGGGCAGCGATGAGGCAGCCTCGAGCACTTGCCCGCTCACGCCGTCCTCACACTGGATAACGGCATCACTGTACTTGAGCGAGTAGGCCATCAGGTCATCATAGTTGAGGGCCTTGCCGGCAATGGGTTTCAAGGCATTCTTGGGGATGCCGTCCATGTGCATTTTCTCGCTCAGGCGCTCGGCAAGGGGACCAGGCAACTGCTCGTTGAACAGTGCCGTCACTATCTTGGCATCGCGGAACGACGGGTCATCACCATAAAGCGTGCGGATATATACAGGTGCCAGTGCCGAAATCCAACCCGTGCACTGGATGATGTCGGGCACCCAACGCATCTTGCGGATCGACTCAATGACTGCACGCACAAAGAACAGGCTGCGCTCGTCATTGTCATCGGGAGAACAGTTCATCTCCAACTCGTCGATGCGGCTGCTGGCAAAGTAGTCCTCATTATAGATGAAATAAACCTGGAAATGGGCCTGCTGCAAGGTCGCCACCTTGATGATGAGGGGATGGTCGGTATCGTCAATAATGACATTCATGCCCGATAGCCTGATCATCTCGTGCAACTGATTGCTGCGCTCAGCAATCATGCCATACTTGGGCATGAAGGTGCGCTCCTCAATGCCATGCTCCTTGATCGCTTGAGGCAGGATACGGCCCATCTGGGACAAACGGCGCTCGGGAACATAGGGCGCGATTTCCTGTGATATGAATAAGACTTTCTTTACCTCCATGTTGAATTCTTCTTGTTTTTTATATTGCAAAGATAGCAATTTTTTTCCATTTTCACAGCATTTTCACCATCACTATAGGCCATTTTAAGTAAAAAACGGCCCTTTTTAACATCTTGTAATCTTTTCAACCCACTTTTAGGTCTTGCTCTGGTAACAAGCAGGAGAGCACTTCCTTCAAGCAGGAAATGCCCTCCCTCTTTCAAAACACACACACGATTAATTCTCTCTCTTAAATCAAAATGTCATTTACCCTGATTGGTTGACTGCTTGCAGCAGCAGCCGTCATGCCTCGGAGCTTGGCGGGCACCGTCATGATGCCTGCCGTGGCGGCGATTACCCTCATGGCGCTTGAACTCGGCATACTTGGTAGCCTGTTCAGGTGTGAGCAGGGCTTCAATCTTGGCATCGGTGGCGGCACGACGCGCTTTCATCTCTTCACGGCGCGCTTTCATCACCGACTCGTCGGGGCGGCCCGGTTTTTCATCGCCGGGGGCCATCGACTGTTTTTCCTTCTTCACGGCCTCCATCTCCAGCATGTAAATCTTGGCGATTTCGGCTTTCTGTGACTCGGTGAGCTGCAGGGCCTTGTCCAAACGCTCTACACGGCGCTCTACCATCTGCTCGGGGTTGCCATGGCCATTGTGATGGCGAGGCGACTGTGCATTCACTGCAATGCCCATCAGGGCAATTGCCAATACTAAAACAATCTTCTTCATTTCAATTAGTGGTGTTTTGATTAATAATAATGTAAACTGGCATGGAGATGCAATCTCCTTGTCACTTGCAAAGGAATATATAAAATTCCAAATAAAAAAATGCCAAATTACCACTTCGTGACCAATCGGCAAATCATGTTGACAAACACCAAAAAAATCAAGACATATTTCCACGCCCACAGACCATGGAAAACAAGGACAAAAGGCACCTTGTGCTAAAATTTTGTCAAGAAAACAAAAAAAATGTAACAGAGAATGCAATCTAACAAAAAACTGCGTATATTTGCAGATACAATAAGGTTAAAAAAGATTGGGAATGTTAACGCAGATCTATAACGGCCATGTACTCACCCCCGAGGGCTGGATTACCGGCGGGTCGGTAATCCTCGAGGATTGCCGCATCAAGGAGGTGACCAAGAGCAGCCGGCAACTGGAAGGCATGGATAAGGCCATCGATGCCCATGGCATGCATGTCGTGCCAGGAGGCATCGACCTGCATTGTCATGGCGGTGGCGGCAGCGACTTCCAGGAATGCACGCGCGAGGCATTTGAAACGGCGGCCCTGACCCATCTGCGCCACGGCACCACGGCCATCTTTGCCACCTTGTCGTCATCGCCCATCGACATGATGGAACAGGCCTGTCAGACCTGCGATGACCTGATGAAGGAGCCCAATTCCACCATCATGGGCATGCACATGGAGGGACCTTATTTCAACCCCAGCAGGGCCGGAGCGCAGATGCCCGAGGTCATCCGCATCCCCGATGCCGCCGAGTACCGGCACATCGTCGAGGACTTTGACTGCATGCGCCGCTGGGACACCGCACCCGAGCTGCCAGGCGCAGTGGAGATGGGAAAATACATCACCGGCAAGGGCATCGTCGCCGCCATCGGCCACACCGCCGCCGAGTACCCCGATGTCAAGGCGGCATGGGATGCCGGCTACACGCTGGCAACCCATTTCTACAACGGCATGCCCGGCTTCCACAATGTGCGCGAGTTCAAGCATGCAGGCACCGTCGAGAGCATCTACCTGTTACAAGACATGGCGGTTGAAGTCATTGCCGACGGCATCCATGTGCCCTCTACCCTACTCAATCTGGTTTACCACATCAAGGGAGTGGAACGCACCGCACTGTGTACCGACGCCCTCGCCGTGACCGACAGTGAGAGCGAGCATGCGTTTGACCCCCGCGTCATCATCGAGGACGGAGTGTGCAAACTCTCGGACCGCAGCGCCCTCGCCGGCAGCATCGCCACCATGGACCGTCTCATCAAGACGATGGTGCGCGTCGTCGATGTGCCGTTGCAGGATGCCGTGCGCATGGCCAGCGAGACTCCCGCACGCATCATGGGCATCTATGACCGCAAGGGATCGCTGCAGCGAGGCAAAGACGCTGATATACTGCTGTTTGACAACGACATCAACCTGCGCGGCGTTTATTCTATGGGCGCTTTTGTCAAGGGCAGTGACCACATTGCACCTGCCGAAATTGTCGAGCGTTGACGCTTTACACACATCAACCAAACAACTGGCAAACAAAAAAATCTTCGTTTTTTTGCCTCAAATCTTGCACAAGAGCAAAAATGGTATTATCTTTGCACCCGCGTTTGAGTAAAACGCTTTACATGGTGGACGTAGCTCAGCTGGTTAGAGCGTCGGATTGTGGTTCCGAAGGTCGTGGGTTCGAGCCCCATCTTCCACCCCAAGTGAATAAAAACCTGCATTGCGCCGGGCGCGATGCAGGTTTTTTGTTTCATTGCCATGACCCCAATACACCACATTGCACCGTCCCCTTCACAAAACACGGTCGGAAAAGCGACTTGAACCATAAGCCATATCGTTTACAACAACAATGCGGGCGCACCGATGATTCAGTGCGCCCGCATGTTAACGAGAGACGCTAAATGTTGCGTCTATACTTGTTTTTTACCACTGACCGCTAAGAACAAAGCCAATCAGAGCGGTGACATCGTTGATGTCAACCATACCGTCACCCGAGGCCGACTCGCAGTCAGCAGCAGCGGCAACATACTCGACAGCCTTGCCCAAGGTGACATCAATCAACAGGGCAACATCGTTGATGTCGATAACATTGTCGCCATTCACATCGCCACGCTTGGCGGTGGGTGCGGTCTCGGCATCCTCGTCCAGGACAATCAGCAGGCTGCTGAGGTCTGATGCCACCACATTGTCGGCATATACCTCAAAGGCGTTGACCGTGCCGTTGGCGGCCTTGACAAAGTGGCTGCCGGCAGCGTTCAGGAAGTAAGCATCCTCGACATTATGCATGAAGAAATCGCCTACGGTCATGTGATAGGTACCACTGGTGATGGCCGAGGGATTGGGCTTCACGGTCACATCGGTGCCGGTGAACACGAAGGTCTTGTTGCGCATGTCGGTGCCGTTGGCGCCGTCGTAGGGAGCCACAAAGTAAGGAACATTGGCATCGATGCTCGAGCCCACATAGCCAGCCAGCAGTTGACCCTCGTCGGCAGTGTCCTCTTCATTAGCGAAGTTGCACACCCACAGGCCCTTGGCGTCATCACGGCTGTGCATCCAGTCGATAGCGGCACCATCGGCGGTAACGGCCGTTGCGGTGAAGGGCAGCACCATCGTGCTCCAACCGCCTTCCTGACCGGCATGGCGGCCCTGAGTGAAGGTGCGCTCATAACTCATCGTCGACGCAGTGAAGCGGAACGGGGCGCAATAGTCGAAGCCGTGCTTGAGCTGGATGGTGCCCTGAGCGACATTGCCCTTGATCACATTGCGGCCCTCAAGACCAGCGGGAACGGCTTCGTCGCTACCCAGATAATACAGACAGTTGGGGTTGGCGTTGGGTGCTATCGAATTCATTTCCAGACCCTCAAGATTCACAGCGGCTGCACTAGCGGGAACCTGGAAGTTGTCATAGGGTTGGTAACCCATGCGTTCACCGTCGCCGGTCCACACAACCACACCATGTACAATCTCGTAAATCTTGGACTGACCCGGCAGAACGAGGTTCTTGAGCGAGTCGTTCTCGTTGCGGGCATAGATGTTCAAGGCATACTTGTAGCCGTAGCCCAGATTGTCGAAATCGAAATAGAGCGTCTTGGTTGTTCCGGCGGGAATGTCCACAGCCTGGTTCTGGTAAGTCACCATTTCGCCGGTACCGGTAATCTCATTGATGATGAACAGGGGAGCCAGCACATACTTGTTGTACTCTCCGATGCCGTTGTTGGTGATATCCACCTTGAAACGGACAAAGTTGTCATAGACAAACATGCCATCATCGGCACCCAGGGCGTTGATGTCCACGCTCAGGTTCATGGCCGATGTGGTGCTTCCGGCGATGGTCACATTGCCGGTGCCGGGAATGGAAGCAGTCCAGGTGTTGTCGGCAGTCGACAGATAGGCACTCTTGTTGCCTGCGTTCTGCGGCGTGAAGTTGAAGGTAACCACCTTGGTGCCGCCAGCGGGAATCTCGGTCTCTACAACCGTGGTATACTCGCCATACTCGTCGATCTGCTCACCGCTCACGAACAGGTACAGGCGGCCGGTGAAACGGTCGGCACTGTTGTTCTTCACGGTGACATTGCACTGCTCGGGGCTGCCCACCTTGTGCTGTCCCACAAACTCAAAGTTGGTGGATTGCAGGTCAGTGATGGGATGGTCGGTAAACGAGCAGGTGTTGCCGTTGAAGGTCACCGCACAGTAGTAGCGGTCGCTCTCGAGCATCGGGGTCCAGTCATCGGAGCCCTGCACCTGGCACACGGGCTTGATCTTGTAAGTGCCGCTGGTGATGCCGGCACCGAAACTGTAGGTCGTCGAACTCTGCGTGTCGGGCCAACTGTCGGTAATCGACAGCGAGGCGCTATAGTAACTCGTGCTGGCAATGAGTTGAACGAAGTTGTCATTGCTGTCATACAGGGCGATGCCGCGCCTGTACTTGGTGCCGTCGTTGATGTGGTCCTCGGCGGTCACCTTGACATATTTGCGCTTGGTCAGCTTGAAACCTTGGGTCGACGAGTCGCGTTCAAACAGCGAGGTGCCGCTACTGTACATGTTGTAGACGGTGAGCACATGCTCTACTGCATCGGGACCGCTGTAACCCGGCTTGATGCCGATGATGGCGGTCTGGTCGATGTTGTAACCCTCGGCGCTGGTCGAGCCGCCAATGCCGCTCGCGCGGGGATTCAGTACCGACAGGACAAAGTAGCCATTGCCCATGCCACCCCAACCCCAGTTGATGTGGAAGTAGTCGCCGTAGGCATAGCCGTCGCACACAAACGAGTGACCGCCGCCACTGCCGGCGCGGCCGTTGTATACCATCGGGCGGCCTGCAGCCAGTTCCTGGTAGATCAGCTCTTCCCAGTCGGCCTGCTCATAGTCGCTGCGGTACACCAGTCGTGCGTCATAGTCAAAATACTGGTTGAAGGCAATGGGGATATCGGGGTCGCTGGCGCCCGAGGCGGTGATGCCATACTGCATCTTCACCGAGCAGCCCACATAATACATGAGCCACGACACAGCCTCGGTCGAAGCCGAATCCTCCGAGCCGGTATAGTTGTCCCTCATGTTGGCCCAGTCAAACGCCTTCGGCTCAAGCGTCTCGGTATAGAAGTGGTCGTAGTTGTAATCTCCGTCGGAATAAGTAACCTGGTAGGAGGGAATGGTCTGAGTGCACTGGCTGGGATAGCGGTAGTAATTCATGATCTGAGCCATCGAAGTAGCCACACAGCCCGTGTAGGCAAACTCGCCGATGGTGTCACCGTCCTCGATGCTCATGAACTCGGGGCAGTGGTTCCAGTAGGGAGTTGCCTGGTCCCAGTTGCTCGTCAGCATCGGGGAGATGCTGTTGCGCGTGGGCTTCGGGGCGCGAAGGGTGAAATCCGTCTCGCTGATGCCCATCTCGTCGAGGGCAGCAATCTGGCGCGAATAGTTCTCAAGCCACACCTGCATGTTGGCAGGGACATGCGCTGGGTCAAAACTGCCGCTGTCGCAGTAACCCAGAATCTGGGTCGTGCGGTCATCACCCGAGACGATGACATAACCATGTCCGCCATCGGTGTTGAATACATAATAACTGGGAGATGACGCCGACGAGGAGCCACCTGCATTCATTCGGGGTGCACTGGCAGGAGTGGCTTTCATCGTCACGCCGGGACGGTGCTGGAGCATGAATGCTGCAGCAGCACGCTGAGCCTCACTCTGTGTCACGGGCGATGCCATCGCCGTAACGGCAAGCAAGAGTGAAGCCAAGAAAAGAATTTTCTTCATCTTTTGATGTTTGTGTTAATGTTAATTATAAAGGTTGTAAAACAATTATCACGAAATGGAGCGCAAATCTAATGCATAAAATTAAATTATACAAAAAAGGGACACAAAATTATCTCTTGTGCCCCTTAGAATTAAATACTTTTATGAAATTACGGATTTTAGTTAAAAATCCGTCTGACAAGCCTACTCTTGCTGAACGCCAGTCACAGTATCCTCATTGCCAGCAGGTTTCTTGCTGGGGGTGCGCACTTTCAATTCGTCAAAGCCAAAGCCGTATACGCTGTTCACATTGCTCTGGGTGATGATGGCCTCCCGGTCGGTCTGCTTGATGATGCGGAAGATGTGCACACTCTCATGCTTGCGGCACATGACCATCAAGATCTTGACGGGTGCCTTGGTGTACCAGCCGGTACCCTCCAGGAC
>ONYP01000083.1 GCA_900322135.1 uncultured Prevotellaceae bacterium | reverse complement strand
TGCTCATATCCTTGAAGCAAAGGCACCTGGCGCAACGAGCGTGAATAATCCACCTCAAGCCTTGTCTTGAACGGGTTGATATAATAGGACAAGTTACTGCTGAAACTCAGATTGTTAGCATGGTTTTTATAAGTATCCCAACTGATGTTCATATGAGAGTACTGCAATGAATTGCTCCATGTGATGTATTTATTGATGTTCCAGTCGTGCATAATCACGAACGCGAGTGCGGAGTGTCTCGTGTTCACGAATGACTGCTGATACAATCCATCCACGTGATGAGATTCTGCCACAGCACCGCCTGCAGGTTCACTTCGTGTTTCAAACTGGGTTTCAGCCCAGGATTCCCCTGAAAGACCATCCTCTCGTCCAGGTTGTAACCGATGGGCGATAACTGATACAGTTTTGGGTATTCCATCCTTGTGGAGTAGTCGGCGCTGACCTGCACATTCTGTGAAGGGACAAAATTCAGCGATGCTACAGGTAGAAGTCGATTGTATGTATTGGAAGTAACCTTGTCACTAATATGGATAGACTCGAAGGCCAGTCCTAAACGTCCACTCAATTTGTCATTCACCGTGTAATCGAGATAGGAGAACACATTGTGCCTGTTCTCATCTGATTTTGTAACAGGAATATTGCGTTGGCCGAATCTGTAGAGAGCCCAAGTGGCCGAATATCCAAAATCCACAGAAAGCTTGTCATTTGGGCTGAACACTGCATCAACGGTTCCCTTATAATAATTCTTCTTGTGGGTGGAATAGACATCGTTGAGTAAGGTTTCATTCATTGAATAGTCATTGTGGTTGTCTGTCTTGAATAGGTTGCAGTTCAAGTCAGCATATAACTTCCACTTTTGGCAGATGGTCCAGTTATAGATAACAGAAAACTTGAAGTCATTGCTTTTCACGTCATTGCCTATCAGTTCGCTAAAGTTGGTTGGCACATTGTCCGTGGAAGTGCCCGTGTAGTCATATTGGGTAGAATGACGCCTGTTGTCATGTATAAAAGAGCCCCGCAGTGACAGCGTCTGGTTGTCGGCAACTTTCCAGTCCAGACCGAGGTTTGCCGCATGTGCATTGCTCTTATTGTGGTCATTGGGATTGTCTGTAGTGTATTCCTTGCTGGACAAATCGGACAGACCTGGATAGACCTTACTGTAGGAAATCGGGTAGTTCCACCTGATATGGCCATAAACATAGCCAACGTTAAAGTTCCATTTCTTGTCGGTATGCGAGTACTGGATGTTGGGTTGCTCATTGACAATGTGGTCATCGCCATTGTTGCCAGGCGATACAATCGTGAAGTTGTTAATGGACAAGCCGTTTCCCACATAATCATTTTTGAGTTTGATGTCAATGACATATTTATAGCCGGCAATAACGTATCTGCCAGGCAATTCATGGATGATTTCTATCTCCTTGACCCTTTTAGGATCGATTGCCCTGACATAATCAAAGTTTCGTTCCTGCCCGTCAACTACCAAGAGGACCCTCTCGTCATTCTTAACGCTGATTTTGGATTTCAACTGATCGAACTTCACCCCAGGCAGCAAGTTCATTATATCGAATACATTGGTAACGCCCTTGCGATGATTCTCGGTGATTTTAAACACATCGCTTTTAGGCTTGTGCTTGATCAGGCTCTCGGTAAACACCAGTTCAGGGAGTGTGACCTCCATGATGGAGTCCTGCCCGTTTTGACCCATGATGTCAAAGAACAGGCTCCCGAGCATAAAGAATGTCCATAATCTTCTCATAATAAATGATTTATTTAAAAATGAGTTTTTATTGAAGCAAAATCAATCGGTTTGGTAAGGGCAGGCGCCCATTTTATAAGAGGCTTGAAATAAAGGCGTTAGTCGTTGCGATACTCGAGAATGTCGCCAGGGGTGCAGTCCAGGGCGCGGCAGATGGCGTCAAGGGTAGAGAAGCGGACGGCCTTGGCTTTGCCGGTCTTGAGGATCGAGAGGTTGGCAATCGTGATTCCAACGCGTTCGCTCAGTTCATTGAGCGACATCTTGCGGTGCGCCATCATCACATCAAGATTCACGATAATCATAGTGTAAATGGGGTTAAATGGTTAACTTCTGTTCCTCGGCGGCGTCATAGGCCAACTTGTAAAGTATGGCTACAAGTACTGCCACTATCGCATAGACAAATGGGGTGTCGGTCAGGCCCCATTCATAGTGATCCGTCGCCGAGCAGGCATAGCCCATGTTATCACTGATGAACGAATGGATGGGTAGCACAATGGCCATGATCCACAATAGAACCACATTGGCACGGTTGAATATCGTTCCCCCTTTCAGGTATTTGAGGATGTTGAACACAAACGCAGCCATCAGCCCCGCCATAGTGAGAATCAAGAGACGGTTGATGACAAACATGATCAACTTGAGGCCTATGTTCGGAGAGCCCCAGTTGATTACACCCTTGCCACTGCCTGTTGTCAGGACAAAATAAGACTGGACGGCATAAAACGCTACCCACAAGACGATGCCGATAAGCGCTAACACGCACACCGTTTTCAACACTCTGTTAGATGTCTTCTTCATAATGTACAACTCTTTTAATGTTCATTTCCGCCACAAAGATACATCAATTTATCGTAAAACAATAAATATATCATGAAATTTAAGAAATTTTAATCATTTTACAAAAAGTCCAGCCGAGGATGTGATATCACCCTCGGCTGGACTCGGTATTGAAGCTATTTCTGATTACAGGCGGCTGCGCTCGCTTTGGCCGGCATGGCCACCTTTATACCTGCTGCGGGTTGCATTGAACTTCCAAGAGACATCGATGCTAACGCGCTGCGTATCGCTGTACGAGTCAACATCTCTGCGATAATTTAGACCATCATAGTAAACCGCATTTGTCTTGTTTGTTCGGAAAATATCACTTCCCTTTAATGCAACATTTAGGCTTTTATCTTTAAGGAATTGCCGGCTTATGCGAAGATTCAAGCCCCCTGATGCCTTTTTCTGGGTGAAACCAGATTCATAATATGGAGAGAAATAGGCCTGAATGTTCAGCAGCCATGCATAAGGAAGATTCAACGTATTGTCTAACGTGAAGCTTGTTTCGATACCTTTAAATGTTTTTGTTATACCCATTGGGGTCAAATCCCTATCGGTATACCTCAAATTAGCAGAATAGTTCAACTGCCAGATTCCAATCTTAGGTGAGGCATTCAATGATAATACATAATAATTGCCTGGGGGCATTGTCACGTATTTCTTAAGGATGACACCAGGATGAGTGATATCATCAACGGCAGTGCTGAATGTCGTGTAAGTGCCTTTGACATGTCCAAATGTAAGATCTGTATAAAGCCATTTCCACTTGGATGACCAAGAGATGATGTGATGCACTAGGGTCTGCAAACGAGGATCACCAGTACTATAGTTATATTTATCTTCGTATGTCACATTCGGGGACAACAGATAATAGCCTGGAACATACCTGCCACAGCGATAAGAGAGACTATGATACCAGTTATTGTTGCTATAACTGATGGAAGCTCTCGGAATGAGCACATGAGCATTGGGTTGAATCTCTTCTTTTCTTTCTCCATTAAGCTCATATCGGTTAAGTTCATTTTGCCATCGAACACCAGCGTTTACAGAGAATTTGTTGATTGGAACACGATAGTTGGCATATAATGACCAAGTTGTTGTCAATTGATGAATATCATTGTCGTCAGAAAAGCCACTCTGAACAAACATACTGCGACGGTCAACATTTGTGATTTCTTCACCGAAAGTCAGTTCACCTTTGGGAAGCGGAGCAGAGATAGTCAGTTTTTCAGCAATGAGTTGACTTTTTGTATGCGTTTGGCTGCTTGCCGTAGCTTCATCATCATTAGTCATGGATGTTGATTCCTCTTCTTTACGATAGCTGTAATAATCTGCACTGAAATCCAGTTTCCACTCACCTACTTGTCCAACATAGTATGCATTGATCACATGGTTGAGTCTCGGCTTCATAATCGATTCACTGATCGCGTGGAATTCATCCACCAATTCACCGTCTTTTGTTACGAATTGATCTCCTTCAGTTTTATCTTTTAATTTCCCGATAAAATTCATCGCTGTGTAAGTGATGCCGACAGAATGTTTATCATTTATCAGCCAGTTCCATCCTAAATCAGCATAATAATTCGAACAGTGAGTACGGTTTAAAGAACTGCTGTTGTACTCCCAAGTGTTCGAGGTTATCATTCGAACATTATTTGTTGATGTGCTGTAATTGGTGAAGTCAAACACAATTCCACGAGTGAAGAAATCCATTCCGTTTTTCAGGCGATAGTTTAAATTGACACTGATTTCATCAGATGTCTCTTTACTTTGCGTGTGAGCCGCATTGATATTGCCGCTCAGGCCATCGCCTTGTTTCTTGACGGTCTTGAGGCGGATGACCGAAGTGACGTCCTGACCATATTCGGGTCCCGGGTTGGTGATGATTTCTGCTGAGAGGATTTCATCGGCACGGTAGCGGTCGAGTTCGGAGGCGTCACGCACTTTCTTATTGTTGATATAGGTCACAGAGCCGAATTGCTCCAGCACAGTGCCTTGCACGTTGGCTAATATACCTCTGCTGGTGGGACGGGTCAGTTGTTTAGAGCCTTTAACGGTGACGCCATTGAGGGTGAACTGGTCGGGTTGCATTTTGATGGTGCCCACGTTGTCACGGCTGCATAGTCGATACTCGGTCTTATAGCCGACGTAGGTGATGCGTGCGATGACCTTGCCGTGGTCGTTGGGGATGACGAAACGACCGCTCTCGTTGGTCACACCGCCGCCCACCATCGTCGAGTCGGCGGGGTTGAGCAGGGTGACGTTAGCGTAGGGCAACGGCAAGTTGTTCTCGTCAACCACCATGCCCTTGAGGTGGTGCTCGGTCTTGTGAATGCATTCCACATAGATATCGTTGTTTTCACCCAGGATCATCTGGATGGGATAAAAACCTATGATCTGCCGAATGGCATCAGGAACGGATTTGTTCTTGACGTTGGTGGTAATAGTAAAGTCCTCCAGTTCGTTGTAGATAAACACGATCTTGTGGTTGCCTGTCTGCTGCTGGATATACTTCAGCGCGTCGCTCATCGACACGTTCTGGAAGTTGCGGGTGATGCGCTGCGCGTGCATTGCCGTCACGACGGCGCAGATGGTTAATATCAGTATGAGCAGTCGTTTCATTACTTAGTGTGCTGGGTGCTTGTTATCAATTCTTTGGATTGCCGTCAGTAGAGTCATTTGTATCAGTCCGCACGGCTACTGCTTTGCTTGTTTATGCGAGCGTTGCGGTAATGGTTATCCAGGGTGTTGAAAACATACTGGATACGGATATACAGGCAGCGGGTGTCATAGCGGTTGCGTTGCCACTGGCTAATGTGACCATAATGTTCACTCCATCGAGGTGTGTTTGCTTGCGCCAACAGGTCACAAGCTTCGACATTGACACGCAGTCGGTTGTCAAAGAACCGCTGGGTATAGCCCAAGTTGATGCCCAGCGTACGACCAAAACGAATCAAGTCCACCTGCCTGGGGCTACTATAGCGCATCGAGCCATAGACCTCTCCGCTCTTGCAGAATTGCCAGTGAGCCTGGGCATAGGCGGCTACCGACATGCTGTTGGTCTTAGGGGTGATAAACCACTGCATTTGCTCAAACTTGGTTTGGAACAAGCAACCCGATAGAGATGTGTTGATACTTACTTTGCCGAAGGTGTGCGAGTAACTGACATTTAAGCCCCACATGTTATTATAGCGGCAGTTGACCGGGTATTCGATGATGGAATAGTCGTCACCATAAGGCAAGATGGCGGTGAAGATGTCATGCAGTGTGCAGTTAAATACTGCATACACGCTGAAGTCCTTTAGGTTGGCATTCAGACTGGCATAATGCAAGGTATAGTTCTTCAAATCGGGGTTGCCCTTGCTGTAGTCTAACATCGAATTATAGATGATTGAGGGATTCAGCATCGAGATGGACGGGAACCCATCTTTTGAGCTATATTGAGCTTTTAGCTGATAATTGCAGTTGATAGTGTAGGATAAAGATGCAACGGGATGTATCGAAGTGTGCCTCTCTTGCTGCGATACTAGGTGTACGTCTTGCTCGAGTTGCGTGTCATTATAGACGAGCCGCAAGCCAAACTCGGGATTCCATTTGCCATAGGGATGGTTCCATGAGGCATACCATGCACCTGTGAAATCATCGCGTTGGTTGGGCTGGGCGTTGCCGTTGTAGGTGTAACTGTACTTGTTGTGAATCCAACTCAAGTTCGAGCCCACCTCGATAGTGCTGCCCAGAAGCGGAAACTCATAATTGACCTCACCGTCCCACAGATTGTAACGGTTCTCAGTGTAGGAAGTATTGGTTGCTGCATCACCTCCGATAGGCGAGAGTGTTATGGTACTCTCTTTTTCCGACTCCCGGTGTGAATAACTCAATGTGAAAGTAAGCAAGCGCTTGTCATTGGGCTTATAAGTCAATCCGGCAGTGGCATTGTGACTGCTACCATTACTCAACGGTTCGTGTTCCATCTCGTCAATAAGACTATCCTGTCCCAGATAATGCATGTCATGATGATAAAAGTGCTTGAATGAATTGTTGCCTGTACTGCCAGAGTATTGCGCGATGAGTGTCAACTGCGGTGTGGCAAAATAGTTGATACCCGCATTCCAACTTTTAAAATTCGAGTGTGCAAAAAAATAACCATCGGTGAGGTTCTCAACAACAAGAGAGCCGTCGCTGGGATTGGTAATGGTTATGCCGTTGGAATCGTATGACTTGTTGTTACTAATGCTATAGTTCACAGCACCGCTGAATGAGAATTTCTTGTACTTGGCATTGAGGTTGGCCCACGCCCCTTCGCTCAGCCGTCGTGAAATTGTGGTGTTGCTGGCAACAGTCAATCCCAGGTAGTCCTTTAGACTCTTCTTGAGCGTGATTTTGATCGTGGGGTTTGAGTATCGGGCACTTAGGTCGCGGATGATTTCTATCTTGCTTACCTGATTGGAAGTCAAGCTCAGTAACAGCTTTCGGTCAATGACCTTTCGCTCATCGATATAGACCTCGCCAATGCTTTTGTCGTCACAGGTTTTGATGTTGTTCTCATCATTCACGATAAGCCCTGGAGTCCAACGCAGCATGTCGATTAAGGACCCGGCATCACCCAAGTAGGTGCCGTCTAGGTTACTGATTGTATAATTCCTCCCGTCTCGACGAATCTGCATTTTGGGTGCGGTCACCACGGTTTCCTTTAATTTCGTAATCTGGGGCTGCATCTTCACGGTGCCTACGTTGTCTCGGGCGCACAGGCGATGCTCGGTCTTGTAGCCGACGTAGGTGATACGGGCGATGACCTTGCCGTGGTCGTTGGGGATGACGAAGCGGCCGCTCTCGTTGGTCACACCACCGCCCACCATCGTCGAGTCGGCAGGGTTGAGCAGTGTGACATTGGCGTAGGGCAACGGCAAGTTGTTCTCGTCAACCACCATTCCCTTCAAGTGGTGCTCGGTCTTGTGGATGCATTCCACATAGATATCGTCATTTTCACCCATGATCATCTGGATAGGATAAAAACCTATGATCTGGCGAATGGCATCAGGAACGGGTTTGTTCTTGACGTTTGTGGTAATCGTGAAGTCCTCCAGTTCGTTGTAGATAAACACGATCTTGTGGTTGCCTGTCTGCTGCTGGATATACTTCAAGGCATCGCTCATCGACACGTTCTGGAAATTGCGGGTAATGCGCTGCGCGTGTGCTATGCCTGCTAAGGAGCACAGCAATAGTATCATGGTAAAAAGTCTTTTCATCACTTGCCCTCCTGTGCTGATTCAACAATGAGTTTGTTGCCCTCACGAGAGATGCTGAATGACTCGAAGTGGGACAGCATGTCCACGACCATGTCGAGCGAATAGTCCGGCTCCCACTCATAATAGAGACGCAACGAGCGCACATCGTCGGTGCGGTATTCCACGTCAACATGGTAATAGGCAGCGAGTTCGGCCAGCATCTGCTCCAGCGGTACGTTGTCATAGAGCCGGGGCTCGGCCATGGCTGTAGCCGTCAATGAGTCGGTGAGTTGCTCAATAGCCTCTGGAGTCTCGTCGGCAGTGATGGCAGGGGCTTCAGGCTTGACAACGGCTGTCTCCTCTGTCGATTGCTTTTGCAGGCCGAAGAAACCTGTCTTGACGGCAGCATAGGAGACTCCAAAGAGAACCAAAGCAATCGCGGCGGTTGCTGCCACCTTGCGCCACATGGGGATGATGGTGGCACGAGGACGTTGTGACTGGGCCAGACGTTCCCATTCGGCATCGATGGTCTCCCCGCTCACCTCGGGTGACGGGGCGGTGCTCTTGACTTTCGCCATCAGGGTATAAAGTTCACGGCACCCATCATCGGCAAGGATCTCTTGCCATTGTGCCTCGCTGTAACGCTCGGGTTGTTCCAGCATCTGGAATAGTAAATCGGTCTTGTTCATTGCTCAATAGTCTTTAAGCGTTTGACGTAATTGACGGAGTGCGCTGTGCAGGTGCTTGTAGATGGTGGTATGGCTCACGCCCAGGCGACGAGCAACCTCGGTCAAGGCTACCCCCTCATGGAAATGCAGGCGTATCACCTCTCGGCACACAGGCGGAACCAGAGCATCGATGCCCTTGCTGAGCACTGCAATTTCGCGCTCTAGCTCCTCGGGCGATGTCTGTTCCGCTACAGCGTCGGGAATGAGGTACTGTTGCAACTGGGCATGCAGCCGGCGGTCACGCATCACATTCAGGCACTGGTTGCGCACGCATGACAACAGATAAGGCAGGGCGGTCGATTCACGCAGTTCCGTTTGTTCCACAAGCAACTTGGCAAAGACGTCGTGCACAACGTCCTTGCTGTCGTCATCGTCGTGCATCAGCAGGTAAGCCAGCCGATGCATCGCACTGTAATGCTGCCTGAACAGCCGTTCGATATGTCTTTCTCTGTCTGTCATACACTCTATATACACACAGAAACCGATTTTTTAAACCCCAGGCGGAATTTTTTTCGATCACGCGACAAAATTACCCATCAATCCCGACACCCACAACCCCCAAATGGGTAAATACTCAGCCGAGGGCGACATGACGTACCCTCGGCTGACCACGGTATCGAAAAAGCTGTTTCTATATATTCCGTTTACAGGCGATTGCGCTTGTTTTTACCTATCGAATATCTATGGCTTACAATGATTTCATGATGGCGCTGTTGATGACGGGATTGATTTGCACGTCGCTGCGATCGGTCTTCTTACCGAAATTGAGGGCGTAGGTCACCTTTAGGCTCACGTTGCGGCCTGCTGATTCGTTCATGCGCCAGCGGTCCATGTCGTAGCAGCCATAGTCCATCCACTCGTGGCTCTTATAGTAGCGGCAGAAGGGGTTATTAAGCCGTAGTTCCACACTCCAGCCGTTGTGGTTCCATCCGGCCAAGAAGTCCAGTTTCATGGGGTCATGCACCAGGAACGGCTCGCGGATGTCGAGTTGCGTGGATGGAGTCCCAAAGTTTGCGCCAAACTTGAAGTCTCCCTGCAGCCAGGTCACGCTGGCACGGCCGCGAACGATTGTCCGTGACAGGTCATACACATCGCCGCGTACAGCGT
The DNA here is from genome assembly GCA_900322135.1 of uncultured Prevotellaceae bacterium. GTDB lineage: Bacteria > Bacteroidota > Bacteroidia > Bacteroidales > Muribaculaceae > Sodaliphilus. The sequence continues at coordinate 6,501 of ONYP01000083.1, read as the reverse complement.
TGTACTCGCCTATACCCGTCAAGCCCACGCGCAGACGGTCGCTCAAAGCGCTGAATGACCAGCTTGCACTGAGCATGTTGCCGTAGAAGTTACCGTCATTCAGTTTCTTGTCATAGATGACAGACGGGTCGGCATAGTACTGATGCACGATGTTGTTGAAATAGATGTAGCTCATATAGGAGACCGCCAATGAGTGCTGGCCCCACTGCTTGCTCAGCGACAGCGTATTGCTCAACACCTGCAGGGGCTCGATGTCGGGGTTTCCCTGCGTGGCCTCAAAGAACGAGACGGGCAGCGTCATGCTGTTCTTGTTGCTGGGGTCGAACAGCGTATGGGTCAACACGCCGTTCAGCGAGAGCGACAGATACTGCCGCGGAACATAGGTGCCGCCATAGTAGGCGATGGGGCTGCAATAGTTGTAGTGCTTGCCACCCAGCGACACTGCCGAGTTGGACACGCCAGCCGTGGCATACCACGACAGACTGCCAGACGAACGACTGAGCTGCAGCATGGCTGTCGTGACATTAGTGATCAAATGCTGATAGCCGGTTGAGGTGCCGCTATAGTGATCCTTGTAGTTGGTGTGCGTGTGCCCTGCTGTCAGCATCAACATCAGTTGATTGGCAAACGTCTTGAAGTAGAGCCCTTGCCCAGCCAATGCGAAGTTGTCTTCCTTTACATGCGAGGTCACTGCGCTCTGGCCGCTTTCCTCATACAGGCTGTGATAGGTGTTGTGGCCGTAGCTGCCACTGGCGATAAACTGTATGGTCTGGCTGGCGGGCAGCCACTTGGTGTATTCAAGCGAGATGTTGGGCGACAGGGCCTTGCTGTCCGAGTGACGATGCATGGTCGTGGTGTCGGCGGGATAAATCACGGCAGTTTTCATGTCCTGGGCCGGCACGGTTGCTGCATCCAGGCCGAGCATTAGGTTGAAGCGGTGGGCATCGCCCTTGTTAGTCAACTCAAAGCGCACATCTTCGCTGTGGTGGCGAGCGAGAGCATGGTCCGGGTTGTAGTAGCGAGTCAGCAGATACCCGTCAGCAAAGGTGTAGAGCCCTGACTCCTCCACATAACTGTGGTTGCGATCCCAGTTGCTCATAGCCGCCAGCCGCAGCTTGGTCTTGCCACGGGTGTAATCGACCGCAGCCACATACTCGCCACGCTGATAAATGAACCCCTCATCGGCTGAGAGATAGACGTTGCCGCCCGAGTTGCGGACAACATAGTTGAGCACTGCCGCTTTGCCTGTCCATTTGCCTGAAGGGGCACGCAGATATTCCACGCTGGCCACATCCTGTGCCTGCAGCATGGCCACATCCTCGACGCGGGCTGCCACGCCATTGATGCACAGCACTACCTCGCCGCCAGAGTGTGTTGTCACCGATTTATCCTGCGGCGACACAACCAGGCCCGCAACGTTCATCAGCCCCGTCAGGTCTAGCGCATTGGCAGCGTGCTTGCGCAGAGCAGCCGTAGGCACCAGAATGGCTTTGTCGGCCGTCTCAATCTGCCCCTTAGCCGTCACAACCATCTCGGGCAACGTGTCAGTCAGCACGCTGTCACATTGGATCGAAACGTCTTGAGCCGAAACACTTAAGCCCATGAAAGCAAATGCAACTAATATTAAAAATGTTCTCATGCCCTAAATATTGTATTTGGAATTATTCTGCAAAATAATAGCGAATAATTAGTTCATACAATACCCAAAAGGGTGTTTTCCGAATAGTTTAAGACTAAATAAGACTAAATAACCCAAATGGGTGTTTTTAGAGACAAATTACCCACTATTGTTACCATTCAAAATAACGTAGTATCTTTGCAATACACAATTAAAAACAAATAATTATGGCTACAGTGACTATCACATACGATGGGCATAATAGCAAAGCAAGATGGTTTCATGACTTGTTATTCTCAACTGGGCTTTTCACCAAAAAAGAGGGCAAGCCCAATGCCTGCACAATGGCAGCAATAAAGGAAGCCAAGAGTGGGAAGTATGCGGGTACAGCCGATGTTTCAAGCATGGAATCCATGATGCAGTCAATGCAATGAAGAAACTGATTATTTTAAAGGCTGTTTGGAATGTCACATTGGAAATGACTCTCTGTTAATCTGGATGGATGAAACCCGCCCCATTGATGCTGCTTATCAGTTCGCGCGTTGGTCACTCTGCTTGTTGATGCGAGCGTTACGGTAACCATTGTTGAGGGTGTTGAAGACGTATTGCACACGCAGGGTCACGCCACGTGTGTCGTAGCGGTTGCGTTGCCACTGACTGACGTGGCCGTAGTTCTGGCTCCAGCGCGGGGTGATGGCTTGATTGAGCAGGTCACGGCCCTCGACAGTAACGCGCAGGCGGTTGTCCAGGAAGCGCTGTGTGTAGCCCAGGTTGATGCCCAGCGAGCGTCCCGAACGAGTTAGGTCCACTTGCATGGGGCTTGTATAGCGTACCGAGCCGTAGAACTCACCGCTCTTGCAGAACTGCCAGCGGGCCTGAGCATAGGCACTCATCGACTGGCTGCTAGTGGGTGGATTGAGGTAGCCCTCCATGCGGTCAAACTTGGTGTGGAACAGACAGCCGCTCAACGAAGCATTAACGCTTACCTTGCCGAAGGTGTGAGAATAATCGGCATACAAGGCCCATGTGTTGCTATAACGGCTGTTAACGGGATAATCGATAATGGAGTAATCACTGCCGTAGGGCAGGATCGCCGTGAAAATGTCATGAAGGGTGCAACCAAATGAAGCCTCCACACTGAAGTCCTTGAGGTTGGCGCTCAAGCTGGCGTAGTGCCAAGTGTATTGTTTCAAATCGGGATTGCCCTTGCTGTAATGCAGCATGGATACATAGACAATGGCTGGATTAAGCTGAGAGATGGACGGGAATCCACCGGAAATGCTGTACTGTGCCTTCAATTGATAGTTATCGCTGATGGTGTAGAGCAGCGATGCATGGGGACGTACCGAGGTGCGTTTCTCCTTTTTGTCATCAACGTTATCGCCTTGCTTGAGCCTCGAGTCATTATAGACGAGTCGCAGGCCCACCTCGGGCTTCCAGTTGCCGTAGGTGCGCTTCCACGAGCCATACCATGCACCCGTGAAGTCGTCGCGGTGGCTGGGTTGGGTCGAACCGCTAAAGGCGTAACTGTACTTGTTGCCTATCCAACTCAAATTGGTGCCCACCTCAATCTCGCTGCCCAGAAGCGGGAAAGAATAATTGGCCTCGCCGTCCCAAAGGTTGTAGCTGTTCTGGGTGTAGGTGGTATTGAAAGTCTCGTTACCCTCGGCTGGAGTAAGAGTGATGGTGCGCATATTGTCCGATGAGCGGTGCGAATAACTCACCGTGAACGTGAAGGTTCGCCCAGCGTCTGGCTTATAGGTCAGTCCGGCTGTGGCATTGTGGTTGCTCCGATCACTAACGGGCTCGTGCTGCAATTCGTTGACCACGCTGTCCATGCCCAAGTAGAGAAGTTCGTGTAGCCCCCAATGGGTTAATTTGCCCGATCTTGTGCTGCCTGAGTACTGGGCTATGAGCGTCAATTTAGGGGTCGCAAAGTAGTTGATGCCCGCATTCCAGAACCAAGTGTTGCTGCGGTAGGTGAAACCACCGTCCCTGGTATCATCCAGAATTAGGCTGCCGTCATCGGGGTTGGTGATGGTTGTCCGGTTGAAGTCGTAGGCCTTGCCGTTACTGAAGGAATAGCGCAACGAGCCATTAAGCGCCCATTTCCCGTATTTGGCATCGACGTTGGCCCACGTGCTCTCGCTCACACGGCGCTGGAATGCGGTGGTGCTGCCCACGCTCAGCCCTAGATAGTCCTTCACCCCCTTTTTGAGCGTAATCTTGATGGTAGGGCCAGAGTAGCGAGCACTCAGGTCACGGATGACTTCCACCTTGCTCACCTGATTGGATGGCAGAGTGAGCAACAGGTTGCGGTCGGTGACCTTGCGCTCATCGATATAGATCTCGCCCACGCTCTTGTTATCGCCAGTTTTGATGTCGTTCTCGTCGTTAACAACGAGTCCGGGAGTCCAACGCAGCATGTCGAGAAGGGTGCCCGCATCGGCCAGGAAAGTGCCGCCCAAGTTGCTGATGGTGTAATTCATGCCCTCGCGTCGTATGGTGGCCTTAGGGGCCTCGACAGTAAGTTCTTGCAGTTGCACGCTCAAGCTATCGCCCACAATAGTAAGGCTGTCTGTCGGCACAGTTGCACGGAGTTGGATGCTCGATATCGAACACAGCGTGATAAGAATAGTTGTGATGTTTGTTCTCATAATGATATTGATTTTAGTTTCTATGCTGCAAAATTATTGGTAAGCGTAGGAGCCTGCAATACCCAAAAGGGTGTTTTTGCCAGATGGATTTCATCAGCACATACATGTCATTGATGACTCGTCATCGATGCTGTACTGCTACACACGAATAACACAAAAGCGCCCATTTTTTAAACACCCAAAAGGGTGTTTTTTTGTGTATACGCAAAATAATGTGTACTTTTGCTCTATCAAAATATCACGATTATGGCTCGGGTAGAAGATTTCTTTATCATGGACAATGCGGTGACGGGGATTACCGATGAGGATTACCGTAACATCCAGGACGTTGTGGACTCGGTGGATGCGTTCTCGCGCATGACCTACAAGAGCGTCTATATCATCGACTACTTCAAGAAGAACTTCCTGTATGTTAGCGAGAACCCGTTGTTCCTGTGTGGCCTGTCGGCCAGTGAGGTCAAGGAAATCGGCTATAAGTTCTATATCGACAATGTGCCGCAGGAGGATCTCGAGCGGCTGTTGATAATCAATTCCTCAGGCTTTTATTTTTCCAAGGACATCCCTGCAGCCGAGAAGCGATATTACACGCTATCTTACAATTTCAGGGTCATCAACACGGTGTCCAAGAAGGTGCAAACCATCAACCATCAGTTGACGCCCCTCAAAATGATGCCCGACGGGAAAATCTGGCTGGCGTTGTGCGTAGCATCCATCCCCACCAAGCAGGGCGATGACACCATACTGATGTTCAACAACCGCACGCACGAGGCACCATCCTGATGTTCAATAACCGCACGCATGAGGGTTGGAACCTGGATCTGGAGAGCGGCACATGGCAGTCGGTCCCCTACATCTCCCTCACCGAGCAGGAGACGCAGGTTCTCAAATATTCGGCCATGGGCTACACCACCCAGGAGATCGCCCGGCTGATGTTCAAGTCGTTTGACACGGTGAAAGGCTACCGTAAAAGCATCCTTGAGAAATTTGACACCGACAGCATCACCGAGGCCATCAACTACGCCATGATCTACCGCCTCATCGACTGACAAGCGCTGAAACGTAATAAAGGTACTGTCCATCCTTGCCTGGGAGCAGCAGTGTCTAATTACCAACTCATTACCACTATATCCAACCGGAGCGAAAAAAGGCGAGCCCGGCACCTCTTCGATGCCAGGCTCGCCTCCCAACTCTAACCCCAATGAGGCCCGTTGGGTCTATGTCAGAAGCCGAGGGTTTTGAGCCATTTTGCTACTTCGGGCTTGCCGGTGCGGACGTCGTGGCCGTACATCGAGAAGCCTTCGTTAACGGTGGCATTGGGATAGGCCGCCTTGACGTCTTCCACGCAACCTCCCAGTCCAGATCCCTCATGGGTGGTGAAGGGGATGATGGTCTTGCCGTTGAGGTCATACTTCTTGAAGAAGGTGAACATCACCTGCGGATAGGTTCCCCACCACACGGGGCCGCCGATGAAGATGGTCTCGTACTTCGAGACATCCACGCTTCCCTCAAATTCAGGCAGTTCTCCTTTCTCCAACTCTTCTTTGGCCAGGTCGCACAGGGGCTTGTAGGCCATGCCGTCATACTTGTGGGTGACGATTTCGAACTGGTCGGCACCTGTCAACTCGGTAATATAGTCGGCCACAATCTTGGTGTTGCCCACCTCGATATTGCCCACGCTGTAGTTGTCGCCGGCATGTGAGAAGAATACCACCAGCGCAGTCTCGCCACTAGTTGTGGGTGCCTGTTGGGTGGCTGCCTCGTTCTCGTTGCTGTTTCCTGGATTTGTTCCGCTGCAGGCGGTTGACACCAGCAGACACAGTGCCGATGCCAGCAGATATTTCATCGCTTTCATTTTTATCCGTAAGTTTCGATTAAATATTTTACAAATTGCGGGTCGGTGAAATTGATTGTGCCCGCGTCATGCTCATTCATTGTGGCGATCTGCGCCATCTCATCGTCGGTGAGCTTGAAGTCGAAGATGTTGAAATTCTGTGCCATGCGTTCCTTGTGGCTCGACTTGGGGATGGCGACGATGCCGCGTTGCGTGAGCCAGCGCAGTGCCACTTGTGCGGCACTCTTGCCGTATTTCTCGCCAATGGCGCCCAGTATTTCGTTCTTGACGATTCCGTCGATTCCCTGTCCGCCCAACGGACCCCATGCCATCATGCGCGTGCCACAGTCGTTAAGCAATGGCTCGATGCCCGTCTGCTGGATCATCACGTTGCA
>ONYP01000061.1 GCA_900322135.1 uncultured Prevotellaceae bacterium | reverse complement strand
TATACATCACCTAAAGTCACATTTTCGCACTCAATCCACAGGCGTCCTGACAACTTCATAGTCCATGGTTTTATGGGATTCCAATTGACCTCAGCGGTCGCACCAAATGCATCTTGAGCTGGCAGATTGATGAAGTAAGTATAAAACAAGTCTGGTGCTGTTGGGCTTTGCTTGATTTGCCAATGAATCGAATTATTGAAACGACTATAAATAGCATTCAAAGTCAAGAGATTGCTAAACAGGGAAACACCTGCCATAACCATATCACCCCTTTGGGCTTTCAAATCCGGATTGCCAACAGTGTAGTTATAAGGATCAGTCCAGCGAATGGTGGATGAGATGGCAGAATAAGGGATCTCACCGAGTGTACGCTTGTAGTTTAGCATCAACGTGTTTTCACCCTTACTATCCAATGGCATCATCATCTGCATCGTGGGATTGATGCCCCACTGGGTGTTAGTGGATACTGCGCCGTCATCCAATGTCTTATACTGGATTTCGTTCAACTGAAAGTTTACCCCAGCGCTGTAACGAATTTTCCAAATCTGTCCCATGGCTGACGCATAGATAATCGGGGTCAAGCCGCTTGTGCGTGTAGGCACTTGACTCGTCTGGAAACGGTCGGTGGTGTCAATGGCGAAAACCGACGGGGTATATTTCGTTGTGATGTATCGGATAGATGCTCCATAATTCCATGTCAACTTTTGATTGCGTGGGTCGGTCAAGTCCAACGATAACTTGTACATGTCCAACGAAGTTTTGTCCTCGGACGCGCTGGATGAATTCTCACCATAGGAAAAGTCAGACTTACTTTTATGCTGTCGGTTATAATAGTCACCTATGACCTCCAATGTGGTTCCATGCTGGCCAAAGGCGGTGTTGTACTTCAACGTAACTTCTTGATCAAGCCAATTATTTCTCTGGTCAATAGAAGACGTTCCCGTCTCACCTGTATCCTGAGTCCGAATCTTGTTCTTAAAGGTCTTGATATAATAACTTCCGCCTAACGAACTCTTCTCGTTCAACTGCTGGGTTAGACTCAAACGGTTGTTGAAATTATGACCAGGTGTTCTTTGGACTTCATCTAATTCTGTGAGTTGGTCTTGTGGTTGGTCCCAGATTGACTGCTTGGCCGTCTCTTTATATCGAAACCCAAACAAGTTGAGGTTATCGTAAATACTCAGGTTCTTATGTCGATAGTAGATGACGCCACCCAGGTTTCCCTGGTCAATGCTGTTAGAGGCCTCATAGCGAGTGCCAGCACTCACCGACCCATAATACCCGCCTTCGGCTGGTTTATGGAGTGTGATTTCAATAGTACCTCCTGCATCTGCGGCATTCTGGTTGACTCCCGCGAGATAGTTGACTTTTACCTTGTCAATCATGTCGGCAGGTATGTTCTTGAGTTCATCTGATGATGTGAGTTTGACACCATCTACATAGATTTCGCTCGCCTGTAAACCATTGATTTTATATGTGTCTCCCTCTTTGCTGACGCCTGGAAGAAAAGCCAGCATATCAGATGCCTGCTTGCCTTTGGCAATATCTGATGAACGGAGGTTTATTGTGTATCCAGTGGCATAGTGTTGGATTCTTGAGCCTTTGATGGTGACACCGCTCAGCGCGAACTGGTCGGGTTGCATTTTGATGGTGCCGATGTTGTCGCGGGAGCAGAGGCGATAGGCGGACTTGTAGCCGACGTAGGTGATGCGGGCGATGACCTTGTCGTGGTCGTTGGGGATGACGAAGCGTCCGCTCTCGTTGGTCACACCTCCGCCCACCATCGTCGAGTCGGCGGGGTTGAGCAGGGTGACGTTGGCGTAGGGCAGTGGCAAGTTGTTCTCGTCAACCACCATGCCCTTCAAGTGGTGCTCGGTCTTGTGGATGCACTCCACATAGATTTCGCCCTTCTCGCCCTGGGTCATGCGGATGGGGTAGAAACCTATCATCTGGCGGATAGCCTCGGGTACGGATTTGTTCTTGACATGGGTGGTGATAGTAAAATCTTCCAACTCATTATAGAGGAAATAGATGGTGTAGTCGCGGGATTCTTCGGCCAACTGGCGCAGCGCGTCGCTCATCGACACGTCGCGGTAGTTGCGGGTCACACGTTGGGCCTGTGCTGCGACAAGGGTCATGCAGCACACAAGGAAAATGATGGCTTTTCTCATGATTTTACTGCACGATTAATCGGTTATCTGTTTGTTCGATGGTTACGCTCTCAAAATGGCTCATGTCCTCCAGCACCTTTTCCAGGCCGTCACCCTTGTTCCACACGAAGTGGAAACGCAAGTTGCGGGCGTCCTCGTTCTGGAACTCGACCGTGATGCCGTAGTAGGTCGCTATCTCGCTGAGCATCTGCTCCAGCGGGGTGTTGTCAAAAACCACAGGCGCTTCGTTCTCGGTCGCTGATGTGTCGGCCACGCCAAGGCGAGGCCCTACGGCATCCGCTTCGGTTTGGGAAGGTGTGGCGACATTTTCGGTCGTTTGTTTTGGTTGGTCGGTAGCGGTGAAATGGCGCACGGTGTAAACCGTTGCCCATGCGATGCCCGACATCATCAGCACGCCAAGCACGGTTGCGGCCACTCTTTGCCACAGGCGTCCTCGCTTTTGTGTTGCCAAATGCGTTTGCTCGAATTGCTCCCATGCCTTGTCCACGTCCACGGGTTGGGACAGGCTGCGCTGGCTGCTACGGGCACGGGCGGCCTGGGTGAGACTGCGGTAGAACTCGCGCGTCTCGTCATCACGGTTGACGGTATCCATGATTTCTTGTTCGCTGTAACGCTCGGGATGGTCGAGCATCTCCAGCAGACGGTCAATGTTGTTGTTCGTTTCCATTGCGGTTGGTGTCATTAGATTAAACTCTTGATGCGATTGATACACTGACGCAAGTACTTATAGACGGCGCCCACGCTCAAGTCAAGGCGTGTGGCGATTTCCTGGAAAGTCAATTCCTCGTCAAAGCGCAGACGGAAGATGGTCCTTTGCGGCTCCTCGATTTGGCCATCGACGATGGCGTTAATCCGGTCAAGTTCTGCCAGCACTTCCTCGATGGGACGCGAATCATCAGCCTCGTCAAGTGGATGGAGGTGCTTGAAGCGCTCCCGCAACTGCATCTTCCTGATGTGGTTGATACAGCCGTTGCGCACGGCAGCAGCAAGGTTCTGGCCAGATGTATCATCTTGCCGTAATGTTGCCTGAACAGGCCCTCAAGTATGCTCTTGTCATTCATGTCAGTGTCTTCGTTCTATATCTATGACACATAAGCCGAGCGTTTTTTCACAGTCAAGTGAAACTTTTTTTTCATGGCAAAAGTACCCAAAATCCAATGCTACACAATTCTCAGAATAGTGTTTTTTCAGCAAGAATAAGGTATTAGTGAGAAAAAGGGGTTGTCAAAAATGACAACCGAAATCTACTGTTGATTACACCTGCTTACAGGAACTTACATTTCAACTATGTTGTAAATGCCTGAAAAATAGAGGGGAATTGCGTACGTTTTTGTAATGTGCTGTAATAAAATCGAGCCTGTAGGGATCACTTGAAGAAAGCGCAATCGCTGAGAAATCAGTCGGTTGCGTTTCTTTTTTGTGTTGGCGTCCTTTTTAGAGGCCAGGTGCTCGCTGATTTGTTTTCCGATGTCGATCACAGCGATATGCTGGGCCAGGTTGTCAATAATTTTCGAAAGTCGTCTCATCATGTCGTTGTTGTTGTAATCAGTTGTTGATAAAAGTGTTAGTTAAATCTCAGTTATAGATAAGGCGACAACGGGAGATGGGAAATGGGCAAATAGATGATGAGAATTGGAAAAACTTTATTACCTTTGTGGTGAGCATCTCGCATGATATTCCAAACCGCCTACAATATTTTATTTAACCAATAAATCCTGATAACTATGAGCAAAAAATTACTTTTCAGACTGGTCGTCCTGGTGGCGGCCATGATGTGCGCCCTTGGCGCCAGTGCCAAAGAGGCCTATGCTTGCTACACATCTGAGAACAAGACGTTCACTTTTTACTACGACGACGAGCGCAGCACCCGCCCGGACTACACCTGGTTACTGCAAGACGAGCCAGGCCATTTACCCACATGGAGTTTGCTGCTTCTTCCTGCGACCAAGGCAGTCTTTGACCGCTCGTTCGCTAATTACCGCCCGACGACCACCCATGGATGGTTTTACTATATGCAGAATCTTCAGTCTGTCACGGGCATAAGATACCTGAACACCAGCGAGGTGACCGATATGGCTGAAATGTTTTCTAATTGTACAAATTTGACAAGTCTTGACCTGAACGGTCTCAACACTTCCAAGGTAACCAATATGAGTCGCATGTTCTGTGGCTGCACTGCCTTGACAAGTCTTAACCTGAACGGTCTCAACACGTCCAATGTAACCGATATGGGTAGCATGTTCGATGGCTGCACCAGTCTGCAAACCATCATTGTGGGTGAGCGCTGGAACACAGACGCAGTGACTTATTCCAAAGATATGTTCCATAACACCACCAGCCTGGTGGGCGGCATGGGCACGGTATATAACGAATCCAACCCGACGGACAAGACCTATGCGCACGCCGACGGCGGCTCCAGCAACCCGGGCTATTTCACTGCTTCGGGTACCGTGGCCTATGTCTGCTACACGCCGGAGAATACGACGTTAGCTTTCTACTACGACAACAAGATTGGCAGTCGCCCGGGCGGTATCTACACCATCGAGGGTCACGAGCCAGGTATACCCATGTGGCATTGGGATTATCCTTATGTGACCAAGGCAGTCATTGACCCCTCGTTTGCTGATTACCGCCCGACGAGCACCAATGGATGGTTTTATGATATGCCATATCTCAAGTCTATCTCGGGCATTCAATACCTGAACACGATTGAGGTTACCGATATGTGTGATATGTTCGAGGGCTGCAGTTCATTGCCAAGCATTGACTTGAGCGGTTTCAACACCGCCAACGTGGAAAAAATGTTCGGTATGTTCGAAAGTTGTCATAGCCTGACACGCCTTGACTTGGGCACTTTCAACACGGCCAAAGTGAATCAAATGACACGCATGTTTGCAAACTGTGAACATTTGAAGACCATCTATGTGGGTGATGAATGGAGCAATGCTTCGTTGTTATATTCAGGTCACATGTTCGCTGGCTGTAACAGCCTGGTTGGTGGCCAGGGCACGACCTACGATGGCGTTCATATTGATGGCGTCTACGCCCACATCGATGGAGGTCCGAGCAATCCCGGCTACCTCACCAAGAGGCCTGCCTTCACACGCGGTGACGTGAATGACGATCTCGACATCAACATCAACGACGTGACAGCCCTGATCGGCTACCTGTTGAATGGCGACGCCACGGTCATCAATTCTAATGCCGCCGACTGCAACCAGGACGGTAACATTGACGTCAACGACCTGACTGCTCTCATCGATTACTTGTTGAGCGGCTCCTGGCCCGAACCGGTTTACACCGTTGTCGGCACCCCCAACCTGTTTGAAAGCGAGTGGGATCTCAACGACGAGCGCAACAACATGATTAAGGGCGATGATGGCATCTACCGTTTGAACAAGGCCGGTTGGTTCCCGGAGGGTACCGAAATCTATTTCAAGGTCGTTACTAATCACTCTTATGCCTACTCATGGCCCGCCGAAGAAAGGCTCATTTACATTTACGAGACTGGTGCCTTTAGCATTGACATCATTTTCGATCCCAATGCTCCCGACGATCAGAAGATTAACGTCGATATGAACAAGATTTTCTAAGCAAGTGAGATGTATTAAAAGGCGGCTTATGCTGTCCCATCCGAAACCGGAGGCACTACATCAAAAACATGAAACGACCGGCTGCCCACGCAGCCGGTTGTTTCGTCCGTTCATCTGTTCATCCGTTCGTACGAATGGGTACATGCTGTTTTCCGATGTCGATCACAGCGATAAGCCGGGCCAGATTGTCGGTAATTTTCAAAAGTCGTCTCATCATGTCATTGTTATTGTAATTGGTTGTTAATAAGAGTGTTAGTTAAATCTCAGTACATATAAGGCAACTACGGGATATGGGAAATGTGCAAACCGATGACGAAAATTGGAAACACTTTATTACCTTTGTGCGAAAATTTAAATCAATGATTCTATCAGCCAATATTAACTTCTAATACTTAAGGTAATGAAACCACTCTTCCGCTTTTCACTCCTGCTGCTGGCCCTGATCTTGCCTGCTACCGCTATGGCCTACGACTTCGAGGTCGATGGCATCTATTACAACATCAACGGTAACGAAGCTACTGTCACATTTAAAGGACAGTATTATGATGATTATCTCAATGACTATTCAGGTAACGTGACCATTCCTGCGACTGTTACTTACAACGGAACCACCTACTCTGTCACCTCCATCGGCTATGGCGCGTTCTATGGTTGCAGTGGCCTGACGGGCATAGAGATTCCGAATTCCGTCACTTCCATCGGCGATCTTGCGTTCTTTAGATGCAGTGGACTGAGTAGCATAACTGTGGCAAGTGACAATACTTCATATGATTCCCGTGGCAACTGTAATGCCATTATTGAAACGGCTTCTAACACATTGATAGTTGGATGTAAAAAAACTGTTATACCCAATACCGTCACTTCCATCGGCGGGGGTGCGTTCAGTCATTGCAGCGGCCTGGGGAGCGTGACGATACCGAATTCCGTCACTTCCATCGGTGGTGAGGCGTTCAGTCATTGCAGCGGCCTGAGGAGCGTGACGATTGGGAATTCGGTCACCTCCATCGGCGATTATGCGTTCGTTGATTGCAGTCGTCTGAGGAGCGTGACGATACCGAATTCCGTCACTTCCATCGGCAGGGGTGCGTTTGAAAATACGGAGTGGTTTGATAATCAACCAGATGGTCTTGTTTACGCTGGGTTGGTGGCTTATAAGTACCAAGGCACGATGCCCGAAGGGACACATATCATTTTAACTGATGGTACGAAAGGTATCGCAGGTGCTGCATTCGAGGATTGCCGTGGGCTTACAAGCGTGACAATCCCGAATTCCGTCATTTTCATCGGCTATGGTGCGTTCTCTGGTTGCAGTGGTCTGACAAGCGTGACGATTCCGGACTCCCTCACCTCCATCGGCACTCATGCGTTCTATTGGTGCTATGGTCTAACGAGCGTGACGATTGGGAATTCCGTCACCTCCATCGGCTATGAGGCATTTGCTGGCTGCAGTGGCTTGACGAGTGTGACCATCCCCAACTCCGTCACTAGCATTGTCGACGATGCGTTCTGGGGCTGCAGTGGCCTGAGGAGCGTGACGATTGGGACTTCCGTCACATCCATCGGCGGTGGTGCGTTCGGTGGTTGCACATCATTGGATACCCTCAATTACAATGCAGTAGAGTGCGCTGATTTCGGTTCAGCGGATGATAATTATCCTTTTGATAAAAATCCTTTCGGTAACAATATCTCGACTGTCAATATTGGTAATAGTGTACAGAAGATACCCGCTTATTTTGCATACGGTTTCACCAAATTGACGAGCGTGACTATCCCGAATTCCGTCATTTCCATCGGCGAATGTGCCTTCATGGGTTGCAGTGGGCTTACGAGCGTGGCGCTTGGGAATTCCGTCACATCAATTGGTTCCAGTGCGTTCTCTGGTTGCAGTGGCTTAACCAGTGTGACCATCCCTAACTCAGTTACTTCGATTGAATCAGATACATTTTATAACTGCAGCGGCCTGACGAGCGTGACGATTGGAAATTCCGTCACTTCCATCGGCGAAAGAGCGTTCTATGATTGCAGTAGGCTGACGAGCGTGTCGATTCCGAATTCCGTCACTTCCATCGGTAATCGTGCGTTCTGGGGTTGCAGTGGCCTGACAAGCATAACGATTTCAAATTCCGTCACTACCATTGGCGATTATGCGTTCTATGGTTGCAGTGGCCTGTCGAGTGTGGCGATTCCGAATTCCGTCACCTCCATCGGCAATTATGCATTCCAACGCTGCACATCATTGGATACCCTCAATTATAATGCAGTAGAGTGCGCTGATTTCAGTTCAACGACAGGTGAAGGTCCTTTTTATAGTTTAAATATCTCTACCATCATCATAGGTGATAGCGTACAGAAGATACCCGCTTATTTTGCATACGGTTTAACTAAATTGTCGAGCGTGGCGATTGGGACATCCGTCACTACCATTGGCGAAAGAGCGTTCTATGGTTGCAATGGCCTGACAAGCGTCACCATTCCAAACTCCGTTACTTCAATCAGTGCCGCGGCATTCAAGAACTGCAGCGGACTGACCGACATCACCATTCCAGACTCCGTCATTTCAATCGGTGCCGAGGCATTCGAGAACTGCGACGGACTGACAAGCGTGACGATTGGGAATTCCGTCACCTCCATCGGCAATGCTGCGTTCGGTGATTGCGAAGGCCTGACGAGGGTGACGATTGGGAATTCCGTCACTTACATCGGAGATGAGGCGTTCAGATATTGCCGTATACTGTCAAGCGTGACGATTGGGAATTCTGTCACTTACATCGGCGGTTCAGCGTTCGCTGGCTGCTGGGGCCTGACCAACATCACCATTCCAAACTCCGTCACCACCATCGGCGATCGTGCGTTCTATGTTACTGGCCTGACAAGCATCATCATTCCAAACTCCGTTACCTCCATCGGCAAAGAAGCGTTCTCAGGTTGTTGGGGCCTAACGGATGTGTATTGCTACATTGCTGACCTCTCGAGAGTATCGAGCGGAAATCAACAATTCTATTTGAGTAATGCTGATTACTCTGGTCGTACGCTTCATGTGCTGCAGGGGACGGCTGACGCCTACCTGGCTGACGAGAACTGGTATCCTTATTTCGGGCAGATTGTTGACGACTTGATGCCTGTGCATGGAGATGTTAATGGCGACCTTGAGGTCAACATCGCAGACATCAATGCCGTTATCGATCAGATCTTGTCAGGCAATTATACAGCGTTTGGTGATGTGAATGGTGACGGCGAGGTGAACATTGCCGACATCAACGCTGTCATCGACATCATCCTGGAAAATTAATACTGGAATAATATGTCTATAAGGAAAAGGCGGTCAGAGGACCGCTTTTTCCTTATCTGCTTATCACAAAGCGCAATCGCTGAGAGATCAGTCGGTTGCGTCTCTTTTTTTGTGCGGTCTGGTTACAGTTCTCGTAGGGTGATGGCGAAGCCGCCGCCACGGGCCATACGGATTTTCATGAGGGTTTTGGTGTTGACCTTCTTACGGGTGATGGTGTAGGCTTGCGGGTTGGTCGCGTAGTCGGCGTCCTTGGCATCGGCATAGATGGTGGCCTGGTACTTGACACCGGGTTTCAGGAAATCGAGTTTGAAGGAGACTTCGCGTGCATCCTCGCCGTTGATGCCGCCCACATACCACACATCCCTGGCTGTGGCAGTCTTGAGGTCGGCTGCTGTGGCGCCTTCGGGCAGGGCATAGATGAATTTGGTTACACTATTTATAGCATCCTTCTTGCCGTCGGGCAGCAATGCCAGCCCCTCGGCAGCCTTGTTGATGGTGGACAGTTTGGGATGTCGTGCCGTGATCATGTATTCTCCCGGTTCTGCCATGAGATAGATGCTCTTGTCCCAATCCACCGCCACATCCTTGATGAACTGGAAGGCGTCCATGAAGAGGGCGTAGTTCTCGGGCAGGTCGGCAGCCATCTGCAGCGGAGAGTAGAAGGTGACATAGAGACCCAACTGGTTGCAGATGGTGTGGCGCATCTTGTCGGCCCAACCGCTGACTTTCTCCAAATCCATCTCAAAGATGCCTGGGGTGAAGTCCATGGGACCACCCTGCAGGCGGGTGAAGGGATAGACGGCGGTCTGGCCGGGGTCGATGCCCGCACGGAACTCGTTGCCCATAGCGCTCTCGTTGCCTATCATGTTGGGCCATGTGCGGCACAGTCCCGTGGGACGCACTGCCTCGTGGGCGTTGACCATGATGTGGTGCTTGGCGGCCTCGGTTATGGCATAATGGTAATGGTTGATGAGCGGTTGGCTGTAGTGGTACTCTCCATAGGGGATGATTTTGCCCACATAGCCGCTCTTGACGGCGTCATAACCATATTGGTTCATCAGGTCGTAGGCCTGTTCCATCCAGCGCTCATAGTTGACCGTCGATGATGAACTCTCGTGGTGCATGATGAGGCGGATGCCCCGCTGGTGGGCATAGGCGTTGAGGGCCGGCAGGTCAAAGTCGGGGTAGGGTGTGATGAAGTCAAAGACGAAATCCTTCTGCTTGCCGTACCAGTCTTCCCAGCCCTCGTTCCATCCCTCGATGAGGAGGGCGTCAAAGCCATTGTCGGCAGCAAAGTCAATGTAGCGTCGCACATTCTCGTTGTTGGCTCCGTGCTTGCCGTGTGGGGTTGAGTGGGCATAATCGGTCTTGCCCAGCTGCACCGAAGGGTAGTCGTTGGTGTAGGACCACTGGCTCTTGCCGCTGATCATTTCCCACCACACGCCCATATACTTGGTGGAATGGATCCATGACACATCCTTGATGGCGCAGGGCTCGTTGAGGTTGAGGATCAGGCGCGATGCCAGGACATCGGTGGCACTGCGGCAAACCATGACCGTGCGCCACGGGGTCTTGCAGGGTGCCTGCATGCGGCCTTTCACGCCCTCGGCATCGGGGGTGAGCCAAGTGCGCAAGACAAAATTCTTGTCGTCCAGGTCAAGGTTGGTCGTGGGATAGTCCAGCACTGCGGCCTCGTGGATGTTGATGTAGAGCCCTTGGTCGGTCTTCATCTGCAGGGCTGTCTGTACACCAGTGGGAGAGAAGGCGGTGTTGGGCCATCCACAGCCCGTGCGAGCCTTGGGGGTCAGTTCCCGCACTTGTGACAGTCGGGAACGGGTGGGCCTGAATTCCTGGGTGGAGTAGTCACCAGGAATCCACCAGGCGATGTGGTCGCCCGTGAGCGCAAACTGCGTCAACTCTTCCCTGATCATGAAATAGGTCAAAGCATTCTCCATCGGGAATTCATAGCGGAATCCCATGCCGTCGTCGTACAAGCGGAAGCGCACATGCATGGCAACAGGCATTTTGCCTGCTTCTTGGGCTGGCTGCTGCAGTTTCACGAGCAATTCGTTGTAATGGTTGCGGATGGATGCTTCCTCGCCCCAGACCGGTTCCCATGTCTCATCAAATGAGGATGTCTGCTTGTCAACGAGGATGAAGTCCTTGTTCAACTGGTAACTGCCCTTGAGCTCGAAGCCCAAGCGTGAAGGCAGGATGACCGCCTGACCGTCGAAATCCAGCGAATAGGTGGGAACACCGTCATTCAAAGCAAACTTCATGACCAAATTCCCGTCGGGACTCGTCATGGTAATGGCATCGCCGGTTTGGGCTACACTTGGGAAAACTGTCGCGAGGATGGCAACCGCCGTTATCAGAATGGTTTTGAATGCTTTCATCATTGTGCTTAACTTTTTGTCAGTTTTGAGTTCAAAGGGGTGACCGCTGATTATGGACCTGCTGTCCACGCATTGCCAGCAGACTCATCAGGGCTGATTCTTCACGCCTCATTATCTGGTGCAAAGATAGGTCATTTGTGCGACGGATGCAATAGTTTGCCATCGAGAGATTGGATATCGGCCTTGGGTCGCTGTTTTTAAAATTCCGCGGTCCGTTACAGCAGTCATGTGGGCTGCCGCCCAATCATTTTAGGGTCTCAAGGTTTTGTTATTTGTTTTTTTATGATTACCTTTGTGAAACTGTTGTATGTCCTGAGTCGGGACCTGAAAAGGCAGCCGTAGTGTGACCTGAACGGACATTCATCGCGGTAAATGCCTTATCATCAAGATACTGCAAATAACAAATTGAGAAATCAATCAGGAAAATGGAAGACGAGAATAAACTAAAGGAAGAGTTGGGCTTAAAGCCCGATGAGGAATACCTGTGCTTTAGCCACATGGGGGGCGCGGGAGTCATCAAGTGTAAGGATTGCGGTCATGAAGAGGAGATTGTCAGCTTCATTCATGGCGACATGTCGTGCGATATAGGCAGGCAATGCCCTCATTGCCATGCCTTTGTGGTGGAACACAACGAGGGTAACGCCTATCATGAATTTGGTAAAGCAGGCGAGGACTTCGTCTGTCCGGAATGCGGCGCTATCATCAGGAAGAAAGATGAAGATATCCTGAAAGGCAATGACGCTCCGCTGTTTTGCCCCGTGTGCCACAGCGCCCGGCTGTTATATGAACTGAATTTTTTGACTTAATAAATAAAAATAAACAGAATATGAAAACAAGTAGTATTTCAAGATTGGCACGAGTAATGGTGGCCGTTGTCGCTGTCGCTGCCTGTGTGCTTGCTGTCTCGTGCGATAAAACGCATCGTTATTCTGGCAGCGTGAATCAAGAAGCTGTGCAGCAAATCAGCTTTTACGAGACCTATGAGTTGGGTGATATAGCCAATCTGTTGATCGCTTTGAGTGGCGAAGCCGCCAAGCATAATGCCAAATCAGACACTGTGACACTTGTGGAGTTGCTGAATATGCCTGACATTGCCATAATTTCGGAGTTAGAAAATGTTCCTGTCGTGGGATATGTTCTCCCTGCTGACACCGCTGCAGTGGATAGCATCATCACCCAGTATGGCGAAAGACTGCCCAGTGACTTGAAACTTGCATGGTCGTTCAAGCCTGTTGATAGAGGTTCTTCATATCAAGGCCCTGAGAGTTATGAACTTATCGCGCTTCGTACTAGTAACGGACAACCTGCCATGTCCGGTGAGTATATTGAGAAGGCAACGAGTGAGTATGACGAGATAATGGGATGTCTTGTAACCTTGAAATTTACAGTCGAAGGCAGCCGTATTTTCTCGCGTGTGACGAGAGCCAACATCGGTAAAAGCATCGCTTTTGTGGTAAAGGATAAGGTGTATTGCTATCCGATGGTGAATCTTCAGGTGGATGGCGGCAGTGTGCAGATTACCGGCGACTTTACCGAGGAGGAGGCCAAAGGCTTGGTTGATTTCATCTATGGCAAGTGAAAAAGCCGATGTGTTGATTGCTTAGGCCAACAACGGTGTCAGTCTGGTTGCGTCCATTTCAAGAATGTATAAGATTGTATAGAAGGATTATGAGAAGGATTTTATATTCGTTGGTCCTCGTGATGTTGTGCAGCATGGTCGGTTATGCTGATGAACTTGCGACAGGCGAGTACGCGACCCAGAACAACGGTTCGCCAGCCATGGTTGGCCAGACCACGCTCGACCATATATTTGTGCGTGGTGGCTACAGTGACAACGGCTCGATGCAGACCTATGACAATGTCGTCAGTTTCAAGTCGGGCGACATCCAGCCCGTGTGGCTGTGGCTCGATGACGACGAGATTTACCTCAACGAGCGGGTGCAGGCGCTGCCACCGACCCTGATTGTCAGCGGTGGCGAGCCCTATAACGAGATTACCTACTACTCGTTTCAGTGTCTCGTCTATCTGCCGATCGGCATCAATATGGTTTGGGTCGAGAATGAAGACGGTGACCAGTACTACTACCAACCGGGTGACCGCATGCCCAACAGCGCCACCTTCCAGTATTACGAGAAATTGGGCGTGACCAAGGTCGTTGACGGCATTACCTACCATGTCTACTCCCTGCTTATCACCAACAGGCAGTACTACGGCACCCACTTCAGCAGCAGGAACGCCTGGTCATACCTGGAAAACGGTGCGCTGAAGAAGGATGATGCCCCCTTGCTGTGCATCTACCTGCAGAATGAGAACCAGAGCGCCAGCGAGGGTCGGCTCAGCGACATGATTATCGCCAACCAGGAGTTCGGTTTCATCGAGGCCTTCACCGTTGACCCGCAGTGGGAACCCAACGACTACCGCTTCATCTATGGCGAGGGGGGCAACAATGTGACTCCGCGCTTCCAGTATTACAACCGCGTGGCGCTCTATGGCAGCCAGGGCATGGAGACAGCCGGCATGCTGGACGATGTGAATGGCGACGGTGAGGTGGATATCAGCGATGTGGTGGTTCTCATCGATGTCGTGCTCGGCAAGGATGTGGAATATGCCCTTGGCGCGGCCGATGTGAATGGCGACGGCAAGGTGGACATCAGCGATGTGGTGGCTCTCATCGATGTCGTGCTCGGCAAGGATGAGGCTGGTGCCACTGTGATGTGATGGCGGGATAGACAAGGGTTCAGTTTTGCTCCACCCCCTGCCTATGCCTTTGCAGCCCTAGCGGGCGGTGTGTCATAATTACGGTCAGGTAATATGACCGTGCGAAGCACGGTTATTCTACCGACATTCAGTCTTAGGGCCAACATCTATATCGTTTCCTGTTTTTTTTGATTAACTGAAGAACCTGAACAACTTGCATCCGCCTCCTTGGTGTTTTACAGGGGGGCGGATGCTGTTGTGTGGCTTGTTTTGCTTTTGGGTTGTTGGGCGGTGCTATCTTGTGCCGAGGACTTTGTTGATGAGGGTGGTGACATCGTTGATGTCCACCTGGTTGTCCTCATAGATGTCGGCGCAGGTGAGGCAGATGCCGGGGTTGGTGCCCAGCACCTGGGCAATCAGCAAGGTGACATCGTTGATGTCGATAAAGGTGTCGTGGTTCACATCGCCCTTGGCCCAGATGTGGTCTGTAGCAGTTGTGACGGTGCAGGTCTCGTCGTCGAAGGCTACCTCGGTGCCCGCCACGGTGGTGAACAGGATGTTGCGCATGGCGATGGTTGCCGGTCCGGCAAAGTCGCTGTTGGCAGCGAGGCTGAATGTCACCAGGGCGCCGCTGTTGCCGCTATAGGCATTGATGTGGGGCGAGTAGGATATCACGCGGATGGCGCCGCTGGACTGCGGCTGCGAGGCGATGCTGTGGTCGCGTGCCTTGCGTGGCGTGAGGTCAAAGATGTAGTCGCCGTCCTCCTGGTCCACGGTGAGACCGTCGGGCAGGTACAGGTCACACTGGAAGGCGGTGTAGGCGGTCTCGTTGTCCAACAGGATCTCGACGGTGCGTGTCTCGCCTGGGTTTATCGTAAAGTCTTCGATATAAAATCTGTCGGTAGCGCCGGCCCACAACGCTACCACTCCTAAAACTACTAATGCTATTATTCTTTTCATCTTTTTTAAAAACTACGAATTACGCGAATTAAACTAATTGGCATGCGCGTTCTTGGTTTTTGTCTTCGAATTAATCGAATTAAACTAATTGGCATGCGCGTTCTTTTTTTAAAACTACGAATTACACGAATTCTTTCTTTTTAATTCATTAGGTTGATTCGTGTAATTCGTAGTTGTCAAGGTTTAGCGGATGAGTTTGGTGGTGGAGCGGGTGCCGTCGGTGTAGGTGGTGACGACGAGGATCACGCCGCTGTCGGGATGGTCGATGCGCTGGCCTGCCACATTGAAGTAATCGACGCGAGCTACGGTCTTGCTGCCGGCAATCTCGTTGATGCTGGTCGCCGCATTCACGCCGATGGTGAAGGCGTCGGGATGCACGGTCTGGCAGTCGGTGGTGACCAACTCGATGCCGTCGATGGTGATGCAGCCCTCGATGGCAGCGGTTGCGGTGACATCAAAGGTCAACAGGGCGCCGTCGTGGCCGTCGATGACCTCGATGGCGGGGGAGTAGCACAGGGCGCGTGTCTTGCCGTTGGCGAGGGTGTTGATGTCAAAGGCATGGCTGCCGGCACGGTCGGTCAAGCGGAAGTTGCTTGCCGTCAGGCCCTCGGGCAAGGTCAAATCCATCTGGAAGGCCGTGTAGTCCATCTCGTTGTCAAGCGCGATGCTCACGGTGCGCGTTTCGCCAGCCATGAGAGAAACGCCCTCTCCACTCATGCGGTCGCCGTTGTTCCACAGGGAAGGAGCACGCAGCGGCGCATTCGCCTCATCAGGATTCAGCACCATCCAGGCGATGCGTGACACATCGGCTACCGTGATAGCGCCATCGAAGTTCACATCGGCGGCTCTAAAGACAAAGGGTTGCGGATTCATCTCCAGAACATGCTGTGCTGTGACGACCACATCGGTTATCGTCACCATGCCACTGTTGTTGGCATCACCGAGCACATAAGCCGCTACATTCACATTAGAGGCTACATCGGGAGCAGTGAGGTCAACAAAACCTGTATTAGTGAGCAGCGTGTTCCTCAGCACGATGGTGTAGTCGCCTTCGGCATCGTCGGCTACCTTGACGGTGAGTCATGCGCTCCGACGGGTCAATCATGTATTCCCCGTCTTCCTTCAGCAGTTCCAATCCCTCGGGCAGGAAGATGTCCGTCTGGAACGAGATGATGCTGACGGCATTGGTCATCTTGACGGGAATGACAATCGTGTCCCCTTGGTAGGCCTCAATATCGTCCATCGACAAGTAATTGTCGTAATTGCTCAAATCCTCAGTGACGGTCACATCACAGGATGCGCTCAAATTACTGCCGTCAGTAGTTATGGCCGTGATGGTAGCAGAACCTACAGCAAGGGCGGTCACTAAACCATTCTCATTAACGCTGGCTATAGTGGGGTTGCTGCTGCTCCAGGTCACCACCTTATTAGTGGTAGAGTCTGGCAAGACAGTCGCTATCAGTTGCATTGTCTCGCCCATAATGACCTCTGCTGCCGTCTGATTTAATTCAATCGAAGTGGCAAGAATACTAGGCACCATCTCCACAATCGAGCCAAAATAGGGATACCATGATGAATTTGCTTGATATGCCTCCTTTGAACCAGACGGCACATAGAGTGTACGGTCTGCATAGTT
>ONYP01000088.1 GCA_900322135.1 uncultured Prevotellaceae bacterium | reverse complement strand
TGTTTGGTCTTGGTGATGTTGTCGGCGACCACCGATGTGAGCAGGGTGTCGATAGAACCCAAACCGGCGAGCGTGAGCCCGGGGATGACGGCCTGCTTGAGCGTCAGCATCCAGTCGATGCTGCCCAAGTCGATGCCCTCTTTGGCAAAGAAGGGCATGGGCAAACCCGCGGGTATGTTGCCGATGGTCAGGGCTGCATCGATGCTGGCAAAGAGCGACACGACGGTCATGACAACGAGTGCCACGAGCGTGGATGGAATCTTCTTGGTCAGTCGAGGGAACAGAGCGATGACCGCAATGGTGCCCAAGCCGAGCAACAAGGCGGGAATGTTCACGCCTTGCGCCAAGTGGTCGGGCAGCTGGGCAATCATGTCGACCACCAGGACGGGCGACTTCAAGCCGAGCAATGGATAGATCTGCTGCAGGATGATGATGACGCCGATGCCGCTCATGAAACCCGACAGGACCGGGTAAGGGATGTACCTGACATACTTGCCGATGCGGATGAGGCCGAAAAGTATCTGGAACAAACCGCAGAACAGGCCAGCCAGTGCCATGGCGATAATCACCGCCGAGAAATTGCCCTGGGACGACGCCCATGCCGCACTCACCAACCCCGAAGTGATGACGGTCATGGGGCCGGTAGGGCCACTGATCTGGGAATGGGTGCCGCCGAACAACGAGGCGAAAAATCCCAGCATCGTTGCTCCCACCAGACCGGCCAGCGCGCCCATCGCGGCTGCGTCAGGATGGTCGATGCCGCCAAACGCCTGGATGCCGAATGCCAAAGCCAACGGCAAGGCGACGATGCCAGCCGTTATACCTCCGAAGATATCACCTTTTAAATTGCTAGTATTAAATATGGTCCTCATAGTCAAGTAGTAATAGACGCGTTGATGAGTCTCAAAAACGAGGGAGTCCGTTCCTTTTTCAGATATCGCCGTCCCCTCCTTTTCGATTTTGGGCGCAAAGGTACAAGGATTATTTCAAATGTCCATTATTCTGGGTGACCATAATTGCCACATGCTGTTAACCCGCATCATTAAAACCCGGACTGCCCATCCAAGCGGAACGGCCTGTGGCAGTGCAATGGGCCTCACGGACAGTCAAAAAACGCCAAAAACCATGTAAACCTGTACCATAATGGCATTGACAATTATAGATATAAACTATTATTTATCAAAACTACATCAAACCCAGCCTTATTATCTTTCTTCCTCAGTTATTGCTGATAGAAAGTCATCTGCTGTAATTCTAGCTAAGTCTATTTTATCAGTGTTGGGAATACCAGCTAATCGAACTGCTTGAGCTTTAATTGTACGCTCGAATAGATTGCGAACATAACGAGCATTGCCAAAGTCTTTCTCTTTGTGGGCTACACATTTTTCAAGATGCTTCTGTGCAAGTTGTTCAGCATCGGGCATCAGGTTGAAGTCATACTTTTCTATCATACCTCTATAAATTTGCATCAGTTCGATGGCTGTGTAGTCCTCGAAATGGATATAACGATTGAAGCGTGAGCGTAATCCAGGGTTGGATTCAATGAATTTCTCCATCTCATCGGCATAGCCAGCCAAGATAACCACTAGTCGGTCCCGGTCATCTTCCATTCGCTTTACCAATGTGGAAATAGCTTCTTTACCAAAGTCTCCATTGCCACCTTCTACAAGAGAATATGCTTCATCAATGAATAAAACACCATCAAGGGCTGTATCAATAATTTTGTTGGTTTTTACGGCGGTCTGTCCAACAAATTCTGCTACCAATCCCGAACGGTCAGTCTCAACCAAGTGCCCTTTCTTGAGGATACCCAAATCCTTATAAATACCAGCCACAATACGCGCTACCGTAGTTTTCCCTGTTCCTGGATTTCCAGTGAAAACACAATGGTAAGATATGAGAGGTGTTTTCATGCCGGCCTGTTGGCGTCGCTGATTCACTTCAATAAAGTGTTTCATTGACATTACTTCGGTTTTTACTTGATTTAAGCCAATCAGTTTATCCAAATCGTCAACCGGAGCTG
Organism: uncultured Prevotellaceae bacterium; assembly: GCA_900322135.1. Lineage (GTDB taxonomy): Bacteria > Bacteroidota > Bacteroidia > Bacteroidales > Muribaculaceae > Sodaliphilus. The sequence goes on along the minus strand of ONYP01000088.1, from coordinate 15,419 downwards.
CGGAATCAGGCACAATCTGTTTGTCCTCATTATCATTCGGGTCTTTCTCTTTACGGCTTTCCAAGACACTGAGCAACCATTCGCTCCTCTTTGAGGTCATTCCTGCAGCACAAGCAATATACACAGCCATTTTGTTAAGCAACTTGCGCACTTCGGGTATATATCTATCACCATTCAATGCTCTGAGGCCCCATATAAGCGAGAAGTCCTCTTCACCAGTATAAGTCACTTTAGTATCAGTTTGATCTCTGAAAAGGATGCACATCTCTTTGTATGTTTCTTTCAGTGATATTTTGATATCGTCATTCCCAGTCACAATTGACATGAAGTACCCATAATTCTCATCACTGCTGTTTCTGTGATCATCGAGGAACATGGTAATTGCGAGCAGAGCTTGACCACTGGCTGTGTCTAGTTTCATGTCGGTGGCTAAATTCAGATGCTTATAACAGTAGAAAACATCCTTAGCCAACCACAGTATCAATGTAGTGTTGAAATTCTCGGGTCCAAAATCACTGTCAAGTGTATCTTTGTCTTTTGCTGTAGTCAGCACCGTATTAAAAATCTCCTTGTCATGGCTTATTGTTTTGAGCAGCTTCAATAAGAGGCTTATTGCGTCTTTTAAACCATTATAATCATCTTCTTTTATTAGTATTCTGTATTGGCTGGCAATTGCAGAGGTGCTGTATTCTTCATGATTACTTATGGACAATTCGTTCTCATTCTTTTTGTTATTCTCTATTATGACACTTGCTCCAAACAGCCATACAACAGGAATTAACAGTAACCAATATGGAGAGCTTATTGTGAGTATCAAAGCACTGATTGTAACAACGATACAAAAAATTATACACCCAGAACTGCTACTTGATATATTCTCATCTTTTGCCATAGTATTCCTTTAATATAACCTTAATGTGTACTGTTTGCAAAAATAATGCTCTTTTATTGATTTCTGCAACTTCATAGGCATAAATTCATATCTTCTCTCAATAAAATGGATGATGATGCTATTATAATAAGTGAATGCTTTGTTTCAACTTTTTCATGTTCGTTTTATAATTAAGTGCCGAGGTAGGTGGGGCGGTCGAAGTTGCGGTAAGGCTGATGTCGACCTATGATGTGGTGGTCGAAGATGACGGCTGCCGATGGCACGCGGATGCCCATCAAGAATCTCAGATGAATCAGTTGTTTATAATAAAGTTGTTCCGGTTGTTGCTTTGTTGTCACAGTTGTTTGATGGCGAGCACGGGCACGGATTCATCGAGGCCACAAGCATGAACGAGGCGGGATATTCGGTGCTATATTTTGCCCTACTGATACTTATAATCCTGTCTTCCAACGGCTGGCGCATCACCTCCAAAACGGAGCGATTGAATTCAGGTAGTTCATCCAAGTGGAAGAACTTGCCCCATTGCAACAATCTATTTTCAGCAACAAAGCCATAGAAGTGCCTATTTTGTTCACCATGAAAGCATTCACAACTACAAAGATATACATTTTCTTTCCGATATTCTTGCAAGCAATAAAAAAAATGACGATATTTGCATATTGAATGAATAAACTAATAAATTAGATACAATGACACGAACAAATACAATTCGGACATTTCTGTTATCAGTCTTAATTCTGGCAGGAGCAGTAATAACCTATGCTTATGATTTTGCAGTTGATGGTATTTATTACAATATAGATGGTAATAACGTGGCCGTTACTTACAAAAGCTATTCGAATACTTCTTTTTATTACAGTGATTATACGGGTGAAGTAACTATTCCTGCCTCAGTAACTTATAATGCTACAACCTATTCTGTCACTGCCATAGATCAATATGCGTTCTCGGGGTGTAGAGAATTGACGGGTATTGCCATTCCAAACTCTGTAACTTCAATCGGCAAAGGAGCGTTCAGTGGTTGCAAAGCATTAACAAGCATTACCATTCCAAACTCTGTAACTTCCATTGGGTCTGATACTTTCAGCAACTGCACTAGTTTGACAAGCGTAACAATTGGCAACTCTGTAACTTCAATCGGCGAAGGAGCGTTCAGTGGTTGCAAAGCATTAACAAGCATTATCATTCCAAACTCTGTAACTTCCATTGGTTCTTATGCCTTCAGTGTCTGCTCTAGTTTGACGAGCGTGACTATCGGAGAATCCGTCACAACCATTGGTGATAATGCTTTCAATGGTTGCGAAGATTTGACAAGTATTACCATTCCTAATTCTGTGACATCAATAGGTAACTCCGCGTTTATTGCTTGTTCTGGACTGACGAGCGTGACTATCGGAAATTCTGTTACGTCAATCGGTAACTCAGCATTCATTTTTTGTACAGGTCTGACACAAGTGATAATTCCAAACTCTGTTACATTTCTTGGAAATTCTGCGTTCTATGACTGTTCTGGATTGATGAACGTGACTATCGGAAACTCCATAACAGCCATTAGCGACAACACTTTTCAAAACTGCACTAGACTTGCAAATGTTATTATTGGCAACTCTGTAACTTCAATCGGTAATAACGCATTCAATCAATGTGAGATTCTATCAGATGTTATTTGTCTAGCCGAAACACCACCAGTAATAAGTGACGAATATAGCTTTTATCCCGCATACACTTTTGCAACTCTCCATGTGCCAGCACAGTCATTAGGGTTGTATAAATCTACACCCTACTGGATTCGTTTCTCAAATATTGTGGGAGACGCCACAGGAGATGGGTCCGATGATTCTGATTATATGAAATGTGACACCAACGGTGATGGCGAGGTGAACATTGCTGACGTTAATAAGGTCATTGACGCCATCCTTAATCACTAAGCTTGGTCATTTGCAGGAAACAAACCGCTTGCAATTCAATGACAATAAGTCATACTTAATAGGTATTATTTGTGAACAAAACTGATAAACCAATAATCAAGCATAAAAAATATTAATATGGAATCGACGGCATTCAACATTGGAGTATTTGTCTTGGTTCCCATCCTAACGGCTATGCTGGGTGGTTGGGTTGGTGCTTATTTTGGCAACAAATATCGTAAGAATAAAGAATCTGAAGAAAAAAAGATTGTCCGAGATATAGCTATCAAGGCTTTAAACATTATTAAGTCCTACTCAAAAAAGTCTTATAGGGAGGCAGAAAGTGAGTTTAATAAATCTTTATCAATAGCGGAGAAACGTACTGTAATAGTAGCATTACACAAATTAGGCATTCCTTTTGGGGTCCTATCCAATGAAACATTTAATATAAAAAATATTAAGTTCATTGATGTTCTGATTGATGAAAATGATATTAATGATATCATTCATCAAATCAGCAAAGGGTATTGTGATAACTTATTTTATTTAGATCCAGATACTTATTTCGGGACAAACTTTACTTTATTAGCCATGAGAAATGCCGGAAAAAAGTATGTTGCAGAGGTATTGGCAGAAAGCAAGGTAGATGTTGCAACCAATCAACTGATTGAACCATTCGATTTAGGAACTATTTTTAGTCTTGGTGAATTTAAGGCAATTCAGGTATTAAGGGATCAAGTTAGGGATCAAATGTATTTCGACAAGAATGGTAAGCCAATCAAAGAAAAAATTGAGTCTCTGATGAAAGATATTGACTTAGGATTGTGGGATTCATATTTGATGTGGAATTTCGAAGCATATCAAAATATTAAGACTCAAAATCTAATGGCACAATATCTAACCAATTTGCCACAAATTAATAAAGACGCTCAAAATAATATTCAAGAAACTAAAGCAGTGCAGGATTAACAACTGTTTTTGTTATATTTGCATAGATTATTTCATATTTAATTGATACAAAATGTCATACGTAAAGTTGGATTAACAAGAGTACAAGATATGACAGAACAAGAGTTACAACAATATCTCATCAAACAATACCCAAAAGAAGATGAGGGTTGCGAATGGAAGGAGTTCAAGAATTTAAAAAATGACTTTTGTGGTCATGAGAAGGATGATGTTATTTCTTATGTATCAGCTTTGGCTAACATGGAGGGTGGACATCTAGTCGTAGGAGTTGAAGACAAAACCTTGAATATCGTTGGTACAAACACTTACAACTATACGATACAACAGGCGACGCTTCGGCTAACAAATTTATGTGCTAATCTTTCGAGTGAAGGATTGAATATTGAAGAGTTCATCACAATTGACACAAATAAGGTAGTGTGGGTGATACATATCCCCAAACATCAACCGAAATTGCCAGTTTATGCACATAACAAGGCATGGCAACGGATAGAGGATTCACTAGTAGAACTGACACTGGAACGGCTCAATGCCATTTTGGAGGAGATAAGCACAACCTATGATTGGTCAGCTGAAATTATAGCAGAAGCAACACTTGATGATTTAGATCCAAAGGCATTGCAGAAGGCTCGTGAAGAGTACAAGTCTGTTCACCCGAGAATGGTGTATGAGGTCGACGCATGGGATGACATGGAACTGCTTGGCCGAGCTGGAGTTGCTATTAATGGCTTGCTGACCCGTGCAGCAGTTTTGCTTTTAGGCAAGCCAACATCCATTCATTTATTGACTCCATGTGTTGCCACAATTACATGGGTGTTGGTTGATGGGCAAGACGAGAAAAAGGACTATGAACACTTCACTATCCCATTCTTGCTGACTGTAGATGATGCACTTGCCAGAATCCGTAATCTCAACCAGCGTATATTGCCAGGAGGTACGCTTTTCCCTGACATTGTGAAGCAGTATGATGACTATAGTATCCGTGAGATATTGCATAATGCCATAGCCCATCAGGACTATACCATGCAGGAGAGAGTAACGATGGTGGAGGCTCCTGACTCAATAACATTCTCCAATGGAGGTTACTTTTTGCCTGGCTCTGTACGCAATGCCATTGAGCAGACTAGCCCACAAAAGTATTACCGTAATCATGCTCTTTGTCAAGGTATGGTGAGTTTCAACATGATTGACACTATCGGTCGTGGAATACGAAAAGTATTTACAGAGCAGCAGAAGCGTTTCTTCCCTATGCCAGATTATCAGATAGACCAAGCCAAGAAGGAGGTAACGGTCAGGATATACGGAAAGCTTATCAATGAGCAGTATTATCGTTTATTGAAGGCAAATCCAGACTTATCTCTTTATGACTGTATAGCACTTGACATGGTACAGAAGCATGAAAAGATAGAAAAGGATATTGCTGCCCGTCTACGTAAACTGCATCTTGTAGAAGGACGCTATCCGAAACTATTCCTCTCAGCATATACGGCCAGAACTGTTGATGACAAAGAATTGAAGACGGAGTATATTCGGAATAAAAGTTTTAATGACCTTCATTTCAAAGATATGATAGTTCAATATCTACATTCATTTGGTGGAGCAACAAGGGCAGAATTGAATGCTTTGCTGCAATCAAAATTGTCAGATGTTCTTACCGATGAACAGAAGATTCGAAAGATAGGCAATATGCTTTATGCATTAAAGAAGAAAGGTATCATTCGACTAAGTGAAAAGAAGAAATGGATTTTAGTCAAAGTTTAGTCGAACTTTAGTCGAACTTTAGTCGAAGTTTTACTTCAAAATATCCAATATCCCCTTTGAATAAAGGGATTTTGATATGCAATAGTACATTGTTGTTTAGTCGAAGTCATAGCATAACTTAGTCAAAACCTATTGCGGTAGGCGATGGCTTCCATGATGTGGTGGTCGAGGACATCGGCGGTGCCTTCGAGGTCGGCGATGGTGCGGGCGACTTTGAGGATGCGGTCGTAGGCGCGGGCGCTCATGTTCATGCGTTCCATGGCGTCGCGAAGTTTTTCCAGGCCGGCGGCGTTGGGCTCGGCGTATTTGTGGAGCAGGGACGGGGTCATCTGGGCGTTGCAGTGGATGCCAGGTTCGTCCTTAAAGCGGCGCTCTTGCAGCATCCTTGCGGCAATGACGCGCTGGCGGATGGCAGCACTGGGTTCGCCTGGGGCTTTACTTGACATTTGGTCGAAATCGACGGGCTGGACTTCAATCTGCAGGTCGATGCGGTCGAGCAGCGGGCCCGAAATCTTGCTCATGTAGTGGGTGCGCTGGTACTCGTTGCAGACGCATTTCTTCTTGGGATGTCCGTAGTACCCGCACGGGCACGGATTCATCGATGCCACGAGCATGAACGAGGCAGGATATTCGGTCGAGTATTTTGCCCTACTGATACTTATAATCCTGTCCTCCAGCGGCTGCCGCATCACCTCCAACACATTTCTCGAAAATTCAGGCAATTCATCCAGGAAGAGGACGCCGTTGTGGGCGAGAGAGATTTCGCCAGGCATGGGGTAGGAGCCGCCACCGACGAGGGCGACGGGCGAGATGGTGTGGTGCGGGCTGCGGAAGGGGCGCACGGTCATCAGTGTGGTGCCTCGGGCGAGTTTGCCCGCCACGCTGTGTATTTTGGTAGTCTCTAGGGCCTCGCTCAGGGTGAGCGGCGGCATGATGGACGGCAGACGCTTGGCCATCATCGACTTGCCTGAGCCGGGGCTACCGACCAAGAGGATGTTGTGTCCACCTGCACAGGCGACCTCAAAGGCGCGCTTGACATTCTCCTGGCCCTTGACATCAGCAAAATCGTAGGGAAAGACACCCTGTGCCTTGGCAAACTCGGCGCGGGTGTCCACCACGGTGGGCTCCAAGCTGGCAGTGCCGTTCAGGAAGTTCACGACATCAGTCAGGTTGTCGGCGGGCAGGATGTCGAGGTTATTGACCACTGCAGCCTCAAGCGCATTGTCGCGCGGGAGGATAAAGCCGTCGAGATGGAGCTCGCGGGCCATAATGGCCATGGGCAAAGCACCCTTGATGGGTCGCAGGCTGCCGTCGAGGGAGAGTTCGCCCATGAGCAGATATCGGCTTAGCTTGTCGGGATTGATGACCTCGTCGCCAGCAAGGATGCCGATGGCCAGCGGCAGGTCATAGGCCGAGCCCTCCTTCTTGATGTCGGCAGGCGACATGTTGATCATCACCTTCTTGCCCGGGAATTTGTACCCCGCCTGCTGCATGGCAGTGCGCACACGCTCGGCGCTCTCTTTCACCGCCGCGTCGGGGAGTCCGATGACCATGAACCCCGACCCCCAGGCAACGCTCACCTCAATTTCGACCTTGATGGCGTTGATGCCCTGTACTGCTGCTCCAATCGTTCGCGCTAACATGATGTTGAAGGAATTTAGGTGATGGATGTGGCGGATTATTTTGAGATGTCCAGCGCCTTTTTCTTGGCGGCGTCGAAGTCAGGACCTGAATAGACGACGAGTCCTGTGCTGTCGGTGACTGCAAACCAAGGCAGCGAGGTAATGCCCAGCAACTGGATGCCTTGCTCCAAGGGTCCACCTGGTGCCCAATAGTGCTGCCAGTCCTCGCCCGCGATGGTCTGGTGCCACCGCATGGTGTCGCTCTCGGCAAGGATGTCGATGACGCGGATGTCCCCGCTGATTTCCTTTATCTTGGTTCTCAAGCTCTCACGATCCTGTTGCGGTTGTCCCCAAAGGGATAGCATCCTGATGCCATCGGTCAACTTGATTTCCTCAAATTTGCCCCCGTGTTTCCACAGGTTGAGTGTCATCAGGCGCGGCAGGTTGCCGCCCTTCTTGCCGACCCCCTGGAAGGCGTGGGTCAACGATTCAGGGCGTGCCTTGACATCGATGCTCTTGAGCATCTGATCCACCTTGTCACGGTCGGTGTAGTTGCTGTAGTCGGCAATAAGCAGGACCGTCGACAGCAAATCTGTGGGGTGCTCCTTTACATACTTCTCGATAGCGGCATCGAGGCGGCTAGGGTTGGGATCGGTATAGAACGCCTTGTGCTCGTCGCGGAAGAGTTGCCAGTCCTCATTCAGACGGCTGCCCTTGACCTTGATGTCAATGGCCTTCTTGGCATCGCCCTTGACCTGAATGTGGTCACCGTTGGCCGCAACAACCATGATAAGCGGATTCCCCAATTGGTCACAAATGCTGACCAGCGCGGGCTGGGTAGCCGCACCCTCGTAAGAAAAGCGGCCTTTCTTGTCGGCTTGCACAATCTCGTTGATGACACCCGAATCGCCCTCGAAAACGATGTGTGCCGTCGCCCCACCCAGGTTGACCAGATTGGCGTCAATCTTGAAGCTGTCGCTGCGGCAAGAGGAGAACACAGCCATCACGAGCAGCACAAGCGTTAAAAACTCTATCTTTTTCATATCGTGGCAGATGATGCTATAATGATACTTGTCATGGTTCGCGCCAGTCGCCGTTCTGCTTGATGAGGTCGACAAGGCGCTCGATGGCTTCCTGCTCGGGGATGTTCATCTCGACACATTGCTTGCCCTTGTATAGGCTGATGCGTCCCGCTGCAGCGCCCACATAGCCATAGTCGGCATCGGCCATCTCGCCGGGACCGTTGACGATGCAGCCCATCACGCCGATTTTCAAGTGGGTGAGATGGGCGGTAGCCTGCTGCACAGCCTGGACGGTCGACTGCAGGTCGAACATCGTCCTGCCGCAGCCAGGGCAGGAAATGAACTCCGTCTTGCTGATGCGCTGTCGAGCTGCCTGCAGGATGGCAAAGGCATAGCGCACTACCTCAGTGCCATTGTTGATGCTCGGGTCCTCGAGCCAGATGCCGTCGGCGCGGCGGTTCAGCATCACAGCGCCCAAGTCGGAGCCCGCCTTGACCTGCAGCCACTCGTTGGAGCTGTCGGTGTAGGTGTTGCGCATGATGACGGGGCAGTTGATACCCGCCATGTCCAGGGCATGAGTCAGTGCCTGCAGTTCACCCGGGATATTTTTCCCCACCGGGGTGATGACCAAGACCGTGTCGGTGCGACCGCGCAGGAACTCCAGGCGGTGCACAGGCGTCGTAGCCGGCAATTGCAAGAAGCGCATGCGCGATGCGGGACAGCGGTCCCACTCACCCAGCGTAATCAACGGATAAGCATTGCGCTCGCCGCTCCAGCAGTCCAGCGGCACCAGGAAGCGGTGCATGCCGTCGATGAGCCCGTCGGCACTATAGAAGAAGTCGGGTTGCACCGCATCGCTACCGATTTCATCGGGACGGTAACTAGCGATAACCACCGGCGCTTGAGTGCCGCCGACGCGTCCATCGACCTCGACCGTGGCCCTGCGCTCGGGGCACAGCGGATTGTATCCCACGCAATAATCGCCCTCGATGGGAGCATGTCCCTGTCGTGAGGTGATATAGTCCACCAGTTTGCGTGCCACGGGAATCTCCAGCACCGGGTCCTCGCTGAGCGAGACACGGATGGTGTCACCCAGACCCTCGGCCATGAGTGTACCAATGCCCACGGCGCTCTTGATGCGTCCGTCCTCGCCGAATCCCGCCTCGGTCACACCCAGGTGCAGCGGGAAGTGCATGTCCTCGCGGTCCATGGCATCGACCAGGCGGCGCACCGCCTCGACCATGACAACCACATTGGAAGCCTTCATCGAGATGACCACATCCATGAACTTCTCCTCGACAAACACGCGCAGGAATTCCATCACGCTCTCGACCATGCCCGCTGCCGTGTTGCCATAGCGGCTCATGATGCGGTCGCTGAGCGAGCCATGGTTCACGCCCAGCCTGACGGCGGTGTGGTGCTCGCGGCACAGTGCGATGAACGGCAGCAGCGCCAGGCGGATGCGGTCCAGCTCGGCGTTGTACTCCTCATCGGTATATTCCAGCTGCCTGAAGGTGCGTGCCGGATCCACGAAGTTACCCGGGTTGATGCGCACGCCCTCGCAGACCTGAGCCGCCGTCAAAGCGGCTTTGGGATTGAAATGGATGTCGGCGATGAGCGGTATGTTGCAGCCGTCGGCGCGCAGCACCTTGGCGATGTCGCCGATGCACTGTGCCTGCTTCACGCCCTGAGCCGTGAGGCGGACATACTCTGAACCGGCATAGGCGAGGCGCTGGCATTGTGCCGCACTGGCTTCAACATCGTCGGTGGCCGTGTTGGTCATCGACTGCACCCGCACGGGCCACTGGCTGCCCATGGCAATGCCGCCCACATTGACGCTAACCGTGTCGCGGCGGCTATAGTTGAATGTATGATTCATTTCAGTATATCAGTATTTTAACATTTAGCATTCAGCTTCGGGGAGGGGGAGCTCCCTCTCTAACGGCTAAGTGCCAAAAGCTTGTGGTTTTAACCTAAAAGTCTCATGGTCAATGACACGCAGAGGAATCCCACGACCGCTCCTGCCAACACCTGCAGCGTGTCGTGCTTCCTGAGCGCCAGCCTTGCCGACCCGAGTGCCCCAGCCACGATGACGGTGATGCACAGCAACCACAGCAGGTTAAAAGCGCTTAATCCCTGCGTGTGAATCTGATAGATAAGAGCAAGGATGCCGCCGATGCCAGCCATGTGTGCACTGATTTTCCAAGTGAGGTTGATGAGTGCCATCACCACTACCGTGATGGCGGACCCAACCATGAACATGACGAACCATCGCGGTGAGTGCCAGTAATAAAGGTAGTAGGCCGACACGCCATAGCACACGGCAGTAAACAGGTAAGGGATGAGCCGCTGCTCACGCACATCGACATGGATGTCCTTGACCAGCTTGAAGTGGCGCAGCACATTCAGGAAAATGAGCGGGATGATGCAGGTGATGCCCATGCACACGAGCAGATGTGTCACGCGCTGGCCGTAGGGCAACAGGCACAAGACCGACACCCAGAACACCAGGAACACCCCATAGGTAGGCATCAGCAAGGGGCTCAGCGCCGTGGACAGGAAATTGGCCATGCCGGCGATGAACTTGTTGACGGTATATTTCTTCATTTATTCTAGTTTTAAGTTTCAAGTGCGATTACAAGCGGCAGCCCCCATTGGACAATGTCATTATCGCCCACTCCCCTATTTGTTCATCTTGCGGCGGATGGTGCTGCTGGGGATATCGAGCTGGTCACGGTACTTGGCCACCGTGCGGCGCTCGAGCTGGTAACCCATCGCCTTGAGCCGCTCGCACAGCGCATCGTCGCTGAGCGGATGGGCCTTGTCCTCGCCGTCGACGAGTTTCTTGAGGTCGTCATACACCTCGTGCCTGGAGGCGCCGTTGATGCCCTCGCTGAAGAAAGACCTGAGGCTCTTGACGCCCCACGGCAGTTGCACATACTTGTTGCTGACGGCCCTGGATACCACCGACACATCCTTACCGATCATGTCGGCAATCTGCTGCTGTCCCAGAGGCTTGAGGTCACGCTCGTCACCACTCATGAAGTAGTCACGCTGGCATTTCACGATGGCATTCATCGTGTTGAACAGCGTCTCCTGGCGTTGCTTGAGCACCTCGATAAACATGCTGGCACGCTGATAGGCGTCCTGAATCTGTTTCTTCTCCTTGGCTTCCTTGACGCTCAACTCGCTGCCAGCCTGCTTGTAGCGGCTGTTGAGCAAGGAGTAGCTCTCGCTGATTTGCAGTGCGGGGATGTTGTTGCGCAGGGTCACAATCAGGCGTTCGTTCTCCTCATCGAGTTCCACATCAAAGTCCGGTGTGACCTGCTGGATGGTGTCGGCACGAGAAGTAAAAGCATTGCCCGGATAGGGGTTGATGCCGCGGCGGATGTAGTGCTTGACCACATTCTCGACGGTTGCCTTGTCGAGGTTCATCTTGTGGGCAATGGTGTCGAGACGCATGGCAGCCAGTTCGGCAAAGTACTTGTCGATGATCGTTGTGGCGATTTCAATCTGCTCGTTTCGGTCTTTGCGTTGCAGCTGCAGCAGGATGCACTCGCGCACATCGCGTGCCGCGATGCCTGCGGGGTCCAGCGACTGCACGACCTTGATCATCTCCTCGACCTGGCCGGCATCGACATAGTAGCCATCGTTGAATGTCACATCATCGGCAATCTCGGCAGCACTACGACGCAGGTACCCGTTGTCCTCAAGGTTGCCCACGATGGTCTGGGCGATGATGTGCTGTGTCTCGTCGAGTTCCATCTCACGCAACTGGTCGATCAGCACTTCCTGCATTGTCTTCTCGCTCACTGCCGTGGGACCGTGGTACTCGTCATCGGTGCTGCGGTTGTTGGCAAAGTAGCGGTACCACGCCATCGCGTCATCGTCGCCATTGTCGGCACCCACCGTGTCGCCGGCGTTGTCGTTGTTAGCCGCGCGGGAATCACGGTCGGGCTCGTTGTTGCCGCCCATCTCGTCTTCCTCGTCGGTCTTTTTTTCCAGCGCCTGAATCTCATTGACCTTGTTGTCGATAAACTCGGTCATCTCGGCATCGTTCTTCTCGAGCATCTGTCCCAGCATGCGTTGCTGTTCCAATGCCAGGCGCTGCGTCTGTTTCTGTTCCAGTGAGAGTTCCTGTTTTGCCATTGTCGTAGAGGTTTTCGTTTGTGCAAAGATAGTGCAAGCCGAGCGGAGAACAAAACTAAAAACAAAGTTTTTTGTTTTTTATCCCGAGGCGCAGCCTATCTTCGCCACAGGCAAAGCAGTGCAAGCCGAACACAATGCCAAGAAAAAGCAATTATTACTTGCTGGAAGAGGGGGCGACTGCCTTCTTCTTGCTATGCGCTATCGCGCGCATTACGGGACAGGGATGGCGGCGACAATGACGACAATGATTGAGGGAGCGTGTTACGCGCTATCGCGCGCATTACGGGACAGGGCTGGCGGTGGCAAGGGCGACCGGCAATGGCGGCTACAAGGGCGACCAATGGCGACCAATGGTGGCCAATGGTGGCGGCAATAGTTGAGGGGGTGGGGTTATTGGCCTTGTGTGGTGCGGAACTGGGTGAGTGTCGCGAGGATGTCGGAGGGGCTGTCGGTGATGGAGAGGAGGAGGTTTTTGTATTTTCCTGTCTTCATCAGGTGCTCGAGTAAGGGGTAGACGGGAATTTCCTCGGTCCAGAAGCGTCTGCCCAGGAAAATCATCGGGCTTGCGAAGCCGTAGGAGAGGTAATGGTCCTGTACGGCTTCCTGGAAAATCTCCTGCAGGGTACCGGCACTGCCCGGTGCATAGATGATGCCACCGAAGGCGAGCGTGAGGATATTGTCCTCGCGCAGGCTGTTTTCAAAGAACTTGGCGATGTGTGTGGCAAACGGGGTGGACGGCTCGTGTCCGTAGAGCCATGTGGGGATGCCCAGGCTAGCGTATTTTTCCTGGGGGTACTTCTCGATGACCCGGAAAGCCGACGCGAGCCAGCCTTTATCCCTGAACGATGGCGCGATGGCTATCATCTGCAGGGCGTCGTCCAGCTCACTGGCTGAGCGGCTGGCCATCCATGCGCCCAGGTGGGTTGCCTCCATCGCTCCCGGGCCGCCGCCGCTGAGCATGACGAACCCCTCACGGGTAAGTCGCCAGCTGAGGTGGGCAATGGAGCGGAACATCGTGTCGGTGCGCAACAGGGCATGGCCTCCCATGATGCCCACGCAGCGACGATGGTCGTGGTTCTTGAAGAAGCGAGCCAGTGCGGTGTGGATGCAGTGGTCATGCAGGTTGCGCGCCAGCAGTTCGCGCACGCTGTGGGCATGCTGCCCCATTACTTTGTACTGCTGGTAAACGATGCTGTCGAAGCAGCGGTTGAAGCTGTCCTCGTCGGCGGGGTCAAAGCCCTTATACAGCTCGGCCGCGGTGTAGAGTTCCTTGCGTGTCACATCAAACGGGACCTGATCGAGGTACCGCAGGGTCTCCTTTAGCTCATTGAATCCTGTTGCCGTTATCATCTGGTGCTGTCGTTTAGAATGCCATTGGCGGTAGCAAAAGTACCAAAAAAAACCGAAAAGCACCGTTTTTTGTCAGAAATAGGTTGTTGTGTCACAGGTTTTTTCTATTTTTGCCCTATTCAATCATTTTATTAACTCAAACATAAGGAGGAACCAATGAGAAAGATTTACACCTCGATGTTGGCAGCGTTGATGCTGTTGTGTGCAGGATGCAACACGGGTCTGCTGAACGGCCTGGGCGGCTTGGGTGGTGACACCGGCAACGGCACTAGCGGTGTCGGCGGCCTGGGTGATGTGCTAGGCGGCGTGCTGGGTGGCGTGCTGGGCACGCTGGGCTCCCAGAACACCATTGACGGCCTGCTGGGTCTGGTCATCGGTAGCGTGAAGGTGAGCGAGCAGGAGCTTTACGGTGCTTGGTACTACACCGAGCCGGGCTGTGCCTTCACCAGCGAGAACCTGCTTGCCAAGGCCGGAGGCGCCGTAGCAGCCGAGCATTGCAAGGAGAAAATGGCTCCCGTCTACAACACGCTGGGCATCAGTGCGCAGAACACGCAGTTCCAGTTCACACAGGACCATCAGTTCCAGGCTTACATTAAGGGAATTCCCGTGAGCGGCACCTACACCTATGACCCAAACACGGCGACCATCAAGCTGAAGACGATGCTGTTGAGCACCAATGCCTATGTGACACGCACAACCCACGGCTTGGCTTTCACCTTTGAGAGCAAAAACCTGCTCAAGGTGTTACAGGCTGTGGCTGCCGTGAGCGGCAACAGCACCTTGCAGACAGTGGGCGACCTGAGCAAGCAATATGATGGTGTGCGGTTGGGCTTTGAGATGGCACCAATCAACTAAGCAATCATCATTCAGCCCTTGTATATTGGCTTTTGGCAAGTATCCGCATCCTTGCTGAAGGCTAATAGCCGTTTGCTAAGGGCTAAAAAATCAGGTATTGGTTGACGGATTGTCATAATTAGTTGATTTTTAATTCGAATTTCTGTAATTATTAGCGATGATTTGCGTTAAATAGTATACATTTGCAGCCGCTTGCGCTAAGTTATGGACACTATCTTATCAACATACCAGCCCATCACGCTCGATGAGATGAGCGGCATCAAGTTGATGAACCGTACCGACACCAAATTTGTCACCACGGTTGACCGGCTGCGGCTGTTGTTGACGATGGCCCATGACGACTACCGCGCACAGGAGATTGACGGCAAGCGCCAGGCGTTGTACTACACGACCTATTTCGACACGCCCGACAACAATATGTATCTTGTTCACCAGAACGGGCACGCCGGACGCCAGAAGTTGCGCATCCGCTCCTATGTTGACTCGGGGCTGAACTATCTGGAGGTGAAGACCAAGAACAACCGCGGCCGCACCAAGAAGAAACGCGTCGATATGCTGGGCTTCGACCCGCAGCATCCCGACCACGGCATCCGCTTCCTGCGCCAGGACGACCAGTATGTTGCCTACGACAACTTCCTGCGCAAGCATCTGCGCTATGACCCGGCTATCCTGAGTGAGCAGATGGAGAACCATTTCCACCGCATCACCCTGGTGAACAAGGCCAAGACCGAGCGCCTGACCATCGACACCGACCTGTGCTTCCACAACCTCAAGACCGGCAACGATGCCGACCTGACGGGCCTGGTCATCATCGAGTTGAAGCGTGACGGCCTGCAGCCGTCGCCCATCCTGGGCATGTTGCGTGACCTGCGCATCAAGCCCAGCGGCTTCA
>ONYP01000082.1 GCA_900322135.1 uncultured Prevotellaceae bacterium | reverse complement strand
TAAATAAATAGCAAATAGTATGAAGAAGACAACAACTTTTTTGATTCTGATGATCATGTTAATGACCACCGGTTGTATGCAAAAGACACCCGAAGAGAAGATTGAGGAACAGGGCCGGGAGAAAATGGCAGCACTTAAAAGGGACGGCTACTCGTGCATTAAAAAACTACTTTTCACCCGCGTACTCGCGCACCCTGAGAGTTATAAGCCAATCAGTTACGACATGGAGATTGTCACCAACAAAATGCTCATCTACGATTCAAGGGCATTCGATGCCTTGCGCAATTTGAACGACGCCATGATAAACTTCGATGCGAAGTATGGCGACAACGATTCCATCCCAGAGTCAGCAATTGATGAGTTGGATGAAATTCATACCTTCGGGAAGATTGTGCAGAGCAAGATCAACGAACTCAACAGTCGTCCTCTTCAGTTTGAAGGCATCGAAATTTACCATCAGTTCTATGGCGAAGGTGTTCATAAAAACACAGTTAAGGCGGAGTATCATTTCGTTGTCCACGAGGACGGCATCATCACCCTGCTCTGCAACCATGACGATTTTTTACGAGTGCAGACGCTGATTAAGCAATGGTTCGATTATCCGTCTTATTCCAAAACGAATCCTGATTCTCTCCACATGTACCTCTTTAGGAAACTGGAGCGCATCCAATACGAAGATTTGGCTTTCGAGGCTGAAAACAAACCGGTCAAAGAGGCAGTCCATGACATACTCCACAAGAACAAAAAGGCCAAGATGTGAATAAATCAGGCGGCGAGACCCTTACTGGTCTCGCCGCCTTCTCTATTGACGGGGGCTCGCAAAAAGCCCTAGTGGGATTATTTCTTGTTGTAGTGCTCAAGAATGCTGTCGATGCTGTCATCGATGCGCATGCGGTAGAAGGAGCGCCATACGAAGAAGATAGCCACGAGAACGAAGACAATGCCAATCCAGGGAGCGATAGCCTTGAAGTTCTCGCTGATTGCCATCTCCATGGCCAGCAGACCGAACAGGGTGGTGAACTTGATGATGGGGTTCAACGAAACCGAAGAAGTATCCTTGAAGGGGTCGCCCACGGTGTCACCGACAACCGATGCGTCGTGCAGTTCGGTACCCTTGAGGTCGAGGTCAACCTCAACCACCTTCTTACTGTTGTCCCAACTGCCACCGGCATTGGCCATGAACACAGCCTGGAACAGACCGAACAGGGCAATCGAGATGAGGTAAGAAACGAAGAGCGAAACGGCATCTTTGCCACCTACGCTATCGGGCGATGCCAAGCAGGCGAAACCGAGCGCGAAGAAGAAGATGGCCAGGAAGATGTTGAACATACCCTTCTGGGCATACTGGGTGCAGATCTTCACCACCTCGACCGACGACTTGGCGTCGGCCTTCTTGGGTGCATTCGGATCGAGTTTGATGTGGTCCTTGATGAAGGCCACGGCACGGTTGGCACCCACGGTAACGGCCTGGGTCGAAGCACCGGTAAACCAGTAGATAACCATACCACCCAGCAGGAAGCCGATGATGGTGTAGGGATTCAACAGGTTGAGCAGTTCGGCAGGATTTACATTGAGGGTTTTCTGAATCATGAGGATGATAGAGAAAATCATCGTCGTGGCACCCACGACAGCAGTACCGATGAGCACGGGCTTGGCAGTTGCCTTGAAGGTGTTGCCGGCACCGTCGTTCTCCTCGAGGTAGTGCTTTGACTTCTCCCAGTCGGGCTTGAAACCGAAGTCACGCTCGATTTCCTCGTCCTTGTTGGGAATCTCCTCGATGAGGGAGAGTTCGTAAACACTCTGAGCATTGTCGGTCACGGGGCCGTAACTGTCCACAGCAATGGTCACGGGACCCATACCCAGCATACCGAAGGCCACCAGACCGAAGGCGAAGATGGCGGGATAGGTCATGAGCGCCTCAGGAATATGGATAGAGAAGGCATAGCCCACGAACATCAGCAGCACGAAGGCCAAGCCTGTCCAGAAGCCGGAGAAGTTACCAGCCACAAAACCGCTCAGGATGTTCAGCGAAGCACCGCCCTGGTGCGAGGCCTTGACAACCTCCTGCACATGGGCACTCTTGGGCGAGGTGAAAATCTTGGTAATCTCGGGGATGAGGGCTGCGCCCAGGGTACCCATCGAGATGATGCTTGCCAATTGCCACCACAGGTTGGGTTGTCCCTCGATGTTGCCCAACTGCAAGTAGGAAACGATATAGGTCACAGCAATGCTGAGCACGCTGGCAATCCACACGAGTGAGGTCAGGGGTTTCTCAAAGTCGAGGCTGTCCTTGCCGGCATATTTGGCCTTGCAGAAAGCCTTGTTGACCCAGTAAGCCACGACGCTGGTGATGACCATGAGGATACGCATCGAGAAAATCCACACGAGCAGGTTCTTCTGCATCTCGGCATCGTTGACGGCCAGCAGGATGAACGAAACCAGAGCGACACCGGTCACGCCGTAGGTCTCAAAGCCGTCGGCCGTGGGACCAACGCTGTCGCCGGCGTTGTCACCGGTACAGTCGTCGGCAATCACACCGGGGTTGCGGGGGTCGTCCTCACCAATCTTGAAGACCACCTTCATCAGGTCGCTGCCGATGTCGGCAATCTTGGTGAAGATACCGCCGGCAATTCGCAACGCACTGGCACCGAGGCTCTCACCAATAGCGAAACCAATCAAGCAGGCACCAGCAAGCTCTACATCGACAAAGAGCAAGATGACCAGCATGATAATCAACTCAACGCACACCAGCATCACGCCGATGCTCATACCTGCATTCAACGGGATGTTGAGCAGGCGCAACGGGTCACGACGCAACGAAGCGAAAGCCATGCGGGCGTTGGCATAGGTGTTCATGCGGATACCATAGGCTGCCACGGCATAGGAGCCGAGCATACCGATTACGGTTGACAACAAAATAATAAGTACGCCGCCAACACCCATAGTTTTGCCGTCTTCACCTACTGACAAATAGCCGAAGTAGAAGGCGACCACCACACCGATGAAGACAAACAGGATGGCCAGGAAACGGCCCTGCTGCTTGAGGTAGGTCGAACAGGTCTTGTAAATCACTTCACCAATCTCGCGCATTGCGGGATGAACGGGAAGACTCTTGGTCTTCATGAAATGATACACACCGAAAAGCATTCCCAGCACGCATACTAGGAAGCCCCAATGCAGGAAACTGATGTCACTCAGCGACTTTGCATGCAGCGACTCTGGTATGACCAAGTCGGCTTCACTGGCACTCATTGCCAAGCTTGAAGCCAGCGCCAGCAATAAAACTAGTGATTTCTTCATAGATTAACTGAATTGTGTTTGTTTTATGTTGAATGTTTAATGTTTAGGCATTTTCAGGATATTTCATTGCTGAAATCGGGCACAAAGGTACTATCATTTTTTCTAATAGGTGTAATAATATTGAGAAATTAACACCCGCGGCATCAAAAAAAAATATCCTCGGATGCAAAAAAGGCAAAAAATATGGCAAAAGAATCGGATAATTTCAGTTTTAACTGACAAAATGCCGATTCTTTTGCCCAAATGGTGGCAAATTCCCAAGTTACGGTTTGTTACTTTGCGGGCAGTTATTCAAACACATAATTAAGGAAATCGTTCAAGGGTTTGAGAGGTTGTAAGTCACTGGCGACACGCTCGACCCAATCCTCGCAGTCGAAGTAGTCCTCGTCGAGGTGCTTGACCAGCAGGAACTCCTTCATCTTGAGGTAACGGGCCAGGGGATGGTCTTCGGGATAGCCGGCGGGCATCTTCTTGAGCGAGCGCGACATCCACTGGTAGCGGCTGGTGACCTCGGGGTCGTTGACAAGGGCGAGAAATTCCTCGGGCTCGGCGTCGATGAGGCTGCGCAACTGCTCGAGAATGGGTTTCTCGGGCCACCAGATGCCGCCGCACAGCATCAATTCGTTAACACCAAAGTGGACATAATAGCAGGACTGCACCGTGTGCCGCCCGCCACGGCCGATGACCCCCGAGAAATAGGTCTTGTAGGGGCTCTTGTCGTGCGAGAAACGGATATCGCGGTAGATGCGGTAAACGCTGTCCTTGACAGCGAGCCCGCGGGCCTGCGGGTCAAAGTCGGCCACGAGGCCGATCAGGTGTTCCATGTCCTGTTCCCAAGTCCCACGCAGGACATCAAAGCGGTCCTTGCGTGCCTTGAACCATGTGCGGTCGTTGTTGACCGCCAACTGCCTCAGAAATGCCAAAATTTCGGGTATATTGCTTGCTGATTTCATAGTCTTCTCTTTCATGTTGTAGTGCAAAGATAATCAAAAAAAGCCAAACAAGCAAATAATCCATATCCTATTCCAAATGACGAGTAACATGAATAAAAACGCCCGATGCTGTAGGAAAAACTCATCAAAAGCACACGATACGGATAAAAAATGCCATTTTCGTTTGCCGGATTCGTTTCGGATTATTACCTTTGGGCGAGATTTGAAAACAATCCGCACTGCAAACCCATCTATTAATATAACTTTATAATGTGAAAGGCTTATGAAGAAGTTACTGTTTATCTTCGCAGCCGTCATCATGGCGCTACCGCTCCCTGCCCAGCAACCAGCCTCTATTGACGACATCTACCAGTATGTCCTCCAAGACGCTGAAAGCAACCTGGTACTCTGCCTGGAGCAAATTGGGGACGGCGTTTATCAAGAGATATCAGTGGATAGGGACATGATAGGCCAAGGCGCACGGTTCGTTGCCGAGAAAGTGGGTGATGTGATAACACTAACAGCATACGAAGACAAGATGATGCTCTTTTCACTGATCAGTTGCGATGACCTGATGGCTTACCGCAACAAGGGCTACCTCCGCATTCTGAAAAGCCAGTTTGAGCCAACCGCCGACGGCCCCATCACCATCACCGATGAAACGATGAGTGGTCCTATCCTTCCCGGCAGCCCTGACATCACCTACTTCTTCGTTGAAGACGGGAAAGGGGACCTGACAGACAAGATGCGCCTCTCACCAGGACGATTACATCTGCTTTTCTCACCGGCAGACAAAGGCCTCAACCTGCACTATTGCGCCATCAATCCCTTTACAGACGAACTCGAGGTCGACTATGAACCTGATCGTTCCATTATCCTGCGTTACGCCAAAGATCCGGGGTGGCCATGGCTCAGCACCGATGTCCTTGACACAGGTTTCATCATCTACAACTTCGATAAACCCTACTGGCAGGTCATGCTGAACAAACTGAAAGCAAAAAAGCAACCCAACGAGGTCGAAAAATGGAACCGAAAACTGATTGAGAACCTCTTAAAATACAACGAGCCCTACACAGGTCTGGAAAGCACCGATGATTAAGGCGGGAACTGAAATCAGAATGAAAAGTTCTCCCTAAGAGGCCATCACAAAACGCATCAAGCGCCTGAAAAGGCAAATCAACAAAGAAAGCCCTGCTCACGATTGGGGCTTTCTTTGTGATTGGGAGCTTTAAGGCGCGGCAACAGGCGCATGCACATCCCTGCAGCGACCCAGTAATCAGAATTCATATTCATCAGATTTCCAATAGAGTAGCAGTCAGAACCACGGACCTGACAGTTTCACATTTGTCAAGTGCGAGGATGTAGTGCAACGACAACGGGGTTATTGCCACTGATGTAAATTGCCCAAATTTAAATCCATTTTTTTGAATATTAATAGCAAAATCATTCAAAATCCGAAAAAAAACACATGATTTTTAAAAAAGTGCCATAATTATTTGTTCAATTCATTACACATTATTATCTTTGAAGCGCCTTTTTAAAACAATCCATGATATTAATTTAGTTTGATCAACATATTATTATCTCTTAATCTAAAAAACTTATGAAGAAATTATTGTTTTTCCTGACAGCCGCCATTATGGCGATGTCGTTATCGGCCGCACCTGTTGACCAGATCACGGCCTACAAGACAGCACAAAGTTTCCTGAAGAACGAGCTTTATGCAGGTCAATTCATGTCTCCGACAGCCAGTATCCCCGTGCTGTTGAAGGCTGAGATGGGTGATGTGAAAATCAACGAGCCCGTCTACTACATCTTCAACACTTCCACCACCTTTATCGTCGTTGCCGGTGATGACCGCGCCGAGTCGATTCTCATGGTGGGCGACCGTCCCCTGAAAGATGTGAACAACTTGCCTCTGGGTATGCAGGACATGCTCGGCCAGTACAAGGACCAGATCATGTATCTGCAGAAGAATCCCGGCCTCAAGTCCAACTTGCTTGCCAATCCCGCCAGCACTTCCAAGCTGCGCGCCGGCACCTACGGCCCGCTGCTGACCTGCAACTGGGACCAGGAGGCACCCTATTACAACCAGTGCAAATTCGGTAGTTACCAGTGCCTGACGGGCTGCCCCGCCACCTCGGCATCGATGGTATTCTACTTCTGGAAATATCCCACCGCAGCCACCCCCGCCGTTCCGGGTTACAAGTCCACCATCAGCTACTCGAGCTATGGCTCGACGAGCTACACCCACTCGGCGCTGCCCTCGGTCACATTTGACTGGGCCAACATGCTGGACAGCTACACCGGCAGTTACACGACCGCCCAAGGCAATGCCGTGGCCACGCTGATGCACTATGTGGGCCAGGCCGAGCACATGGGCTACGGCACGAGTGCCGCTGGTGGTAGCGGTGTGAGCGTGGACAGCGTGAGCAACATCCGCAACGCGTTCACCTTCTTCGGCTACGACTCGAGCACCACACGCTTTGTCAAGAAGACCAGCGCCTACAGTGGCGGCACGACCCTGTACACCGACACCCAGTGGGCTGCCCTGATTCAGGAGGAGATGGCCGCCGGCCGTCCCATCGTCTTCTGCGCCGTTAGCTCCAACGCCGGCGGACACGCCTTCAATGTCGACGGTTACCGCAGCAGCGACAACAAGTACCATATCAACTTCGGTTGGAGTGGTGACGGTAATGCCTGGTGCTCGCTGAACTCCTTCGGCTACAGCAGTTACAACTTCAATGTATATCAGCAGATGGTCATCGGCATCCAGCCGCCCAGCGGCAGCAGCACTCCCACCTTGACCGTCACTCCCAGCACGCTGTCGTTCAGTGCCACCGCCGGTCAGACGGCAACCAAGACCTTTACCGTCAAGGGCACCAACCTCACCGGCAATGTGACGCTCACCAAGAGCGACGCCAACGGCGTTTACAGCATTTCACCGACCACCATCAGCGCCAGCGACGCCAACAGTGGTGCTACCGTCACTGTGACCTACAATCCCACCGCAGCAGGTACCCACTCAGCTACCATCACGGCAGCCAGCAGCGGAGCCTCCAGCGCAAGCGTTTCGCTCTCGGGTACTGCCACGGCAGCCGCCCTGGAGACCTACACTCCCGTGATGAGCACTGCCAGCAGCAGCTACATCACCACCAACAGCTTCCGCGCTGCCTGGACCGACCAGACCCCCAGCGCCAATGTAGCAAGCTATACCCTGCAGGTAACCGAGAAGGGCACTACCCCCGCCACCAGCGAACTGGCCAACATCGACCTGAGCGGTGTGTCGCAGGTAACCAACTCTGACGGCTACCTGAGCGATGTGTCGAGCAACATCACCAGCTACCTGGGAACCGGTTGGAGCGCTTCGACCTATGTATATGCCAACACCGGCATGCTCATCACCGGCGGCAACCTGGTATCGCCCACCTACAGCCTGAGCGGCTACAGCAAGGTGACCGTCAAGGTTAAAGCCTACTCCTACTACTCGAGCTACTATGGCAACGCCACCTTGAGCGTAGGCACCGGCAGTCAGACCCAGACCCAGGCACTAACCGACAACAACACCGAGTACACCTTTGTACTGAACTGCTCATCGAGCGACAAGGTGACCATCGGTTCCACGAGCAACTACATCAGCATCAGCAGCATCCAGATTTATGCAGGCGACGCTTCGTCAATCAATATGTTTGCTGCCAGCGAGACCGGCGGTGAGAGCGACCGCACCATCACCGGCATCACCAACAAGTACTACACCGTCCAGAACCTGAAGGAGGGCGCCACCTTTATATATAAGGTAAAAGCCATCTACACCGACGGCAGCCAGAGCGCATGGAGCAATGAGCAGGAAGTTACCCTGAATGCCGCTACCGTTGCCACCCCGACGCTGACCGTTACTCCTACCAGCCTGAACATGAGTGCCTACACCGGCGAGACTGCTACCGCTACCTTCAAGGTAACCGGCGCCGACCTCACCGGCAATGTGACGCTCACCAAGAGCGGCTCCAGCGTGTTCAGCATCACCCCGACGACCATTACGGCAGCCAATGCCGCCAACGGCGTGAATGTGACCGTGACCTACGCGCCCACCGCTACCGGCACCCAGACGGGCACCATCACCATCGCCAGCTCGGGCGCCGAGAGCAAGACCGTCACCCTGACGGGTACCGCCACCGCTGCTCCCATCACGACCTACACTCCCGTGATGAGCGCCGTCAACAGCAGCTATGTCACCAGTTCAAGCTTCCGCGCCGACTGGACCGACCAGACTGCCAGCGCCAATGTAGCCAGCTACACCCTGCAGGTGGATGGCCAGGGCGGTACCACCCCGACCCCGACGACCACCCTGCTGGGCTCCATCGACGGCAGCCAGTACACCGGCAGCTACAAGACCATCACGCTGAGCTCGCCCTGGGGCGGCAGCAATGTCAAGGGCGGTAACAGCGCCGTTTACTTCACCAAGAGCGGCAAGATTACCTTTACCATCCCCTCGGGCTACAGCAATGCCACCTTCAGTGTCAAGATCAAGACCGTGACCGGCACCTATGGCACTGGTAATGTCACCGTGAAGTCCACCAAGACCTCGGCAGTGGGCCACACCTTCGCCAAGGGCGAGACCTACACATGGACCGTGACCGGCAGCGCCGGTGATGTCATCACCCTGACCACAACCGATACCAGCTACTCGCCCGACATGGCGCTGATTGAGGTTTATGCAGGCAACACCACCCTCAATGCCACCGAGACCGGCGATGCCACCACCCGCACCATCACCGGCATCACCAACAAGTACTACACGGTGAACAACCTGACCGCTGGTGCTACCTATACCTATAAGGTGAAGGCCATCTACACCGACGGCAGCGAGAGCGCCTGGAGTAACGAGCAGAGCGTCACCCTCAAGGAGGAAGAACCCGCTGCTACTCCCACGCTGACAGTAACTCCCACCAGCCTGAGCATGACAGCTAATGTGGGCGCTACTAAGACGGCCACCTTCAAGGTAACAGGTGCCGACCTTACCGGCAATGTAACCCTGAGCCTGAGCGGTGCCAGCGTCTTCAGCATCTCGACGACGAGCATCACGGCTGCCAATGCCGCCAACGGCGTGAATGTGACCGTGACCTATGCACCCACCGCCTATGGCACGCAGACGGCTACCGTCACCGTTGCCAGCGCTGGTGCAACGAGCAAGACCGTTGCCCTGACCGGTAATGCTACCATCGCCAAGGCTACTCCCGTACTGAATGCTGCAACCAACATCAGCAGCACCGGTTTCACCGCCAACTGGACCCACGATGTGGATGCATCGGTTGTTTCCAGCTACACGATGTACGGAACGCTGACCGCACAGCCCGGCGGCGGCGATGAGCCGAGTTCGACCCTGCTGGGCAGCCTCGACGGCAGCAACTACACCGGCAGCTATGCCAGCATCACGCTGACTTCGCCGTGGGGCGGCAGCAATGTCAGGGCCGGTAACGGTGCCATCTACACCAAGAACTCCTCGTCATGGTGGAGCACTTCCTATGGCAACATCACCTTCACTGTTCCCTCGGGCTACAGCAACGCCACCTTCACCATCCAGATTACTACCGCCAACACCAGTTACGGTGCCGGTAACATCACCGTGAAGTCGGCTAAGACCTCGGCAGTGGGTCACACCTTCGTCAAGGGCGAGACCTACACCTGGACCGTAACCGCCAGCGCCGGTGACAAGATTACCATCTACTCGACCGACAGCAGCTACTCGCCCGACATGGCACTCATCAATGTCTATGCCGGCACGCTGAACCTCAATGCCACCGCCACCGGTGACAACACCGACTTTGTCATCACCGACATCGACGCCGGCAGCACCGGCATCACCCTGAGCAACCTGGTTGAGGGCGGTACCTACTCCTACTACATCGTGGCCAACTATGTAGACGGCACCACCGCTACCAGCAACACCCAGGAGGTAACGCTCGTCAGCGTCAACATGGACAACACCGGCATCAACTCACTGATTAATGACGGTGACGAGATCGAGTCGGTAACCTATGTCAACATGTCGGGTGTTCAGAGCAAGGAGCCGTGGGACGGCGTGAACATCGTGGTAACCCGCTATCGCAGCGGTGCTGTGAAGAGCAGCAAGGTACTGTTCTGATCATTCAGTAATTCATTGAACATCACTCATTGAGAGGGCGGCGCCTGATTTGGCGCCGCCTTTTTATATGATGGCATAAGAAGATTTTTTACCATCTATACCGGAGAAAAACCAAGAAAACTTTTGGAGTTTTAAAAGTTTTCTGTACTTTTGTGCCCTAAATAAGAGATGAACCATTACAACAATATCCAATGGACACAAAAGAAAGGATTGTGAATGAATGCAGCCGGATGCTGATGAGCGTTGGACCCACATCGATGACGATGGATGATGTGGCACGCGCCTGTGGCATCTCGAAGCGCACACTCTATGAAACTTTCCCTGACAAGCGCACGCTCATCGGCGAGTGTATTCATCACGAGCACGAGATGAAGAATGCTGCCATGAAAGAGATTTTCAACACTTCTTCCAACTGCTTTGAAGCGATGTTCAGGGTGTACAAGCGCGCCCGCAAGATGTATGACACCACTTCGATGGCGTTCATCAACGATATCAAGCGCCTGTACCCCGACATCTTTGAGAAGCATGTCGAGAACGAGCGCACCGTGATCAACGGCATCGCGTCGGTGCTGCGCCAGGCCCAGGACGAGGGTTTGGTAATCAAGCGTATCAGTCCCGAGATTGCGGCCTACCTGTTCACCCAGTCGATGCGGGCGTTGCACGAGAGCGCCAACGCTACCAAGTACGGTTTCAAGCAGGAGGACATCTTTGACCACTTGTTCATCAGCTTCCTGCGCGGCGTTGCCACCATCAAGGGTATCGAGATGATAGAGTATCTCGAGAATCAACAACAGCATAATCAATAAAAACAACGATACAATGTTCAACAAGAAGTTTTTGTACATTATTCTATTAATGTTATTAGGCGGCACCATGAGTGCCCACGCCCAACTGGCGCTGTCGCTTGACGAGTGCTGGCCGGCCAGTACCAGCGCAACCTGTCACTGCAGACGATGTACATGGACACCGATGCCGGTACCATGGCCATCAAGATGGGTAGCGACAACACCCACGCCGCCGGTTTCCAGGCCTCGATTCCGCTGGTGGTTCCCCAGTTGTGGAAGTCCATCAAACTGAGCGAGACGCAGATTCTGCAGAATGTGGAAGCAGCGCGAGCCAACAAACTGTCGCTGGTCAACCAGGTGGAAAAAACCTACTATGCCCTGTTACTTGCTCGTGACAGCAAGCGCGTGATTGAGGAAAACCATGCCACCGCCAAGTTGAACGCCGAAATTTTCCAGAAGAAATATGAGTTGGGCGCCGCATCAGAGTATGATGTGCTGCGTGCCAATGTTGCTGTTACCAACCTGGAACCCTCGATTATCGAGGCCGAGAATTCCATCAATGCCCTGCTGCTCCAGTTGAAGGTGCTCATGGGCATGGATGTGCGCACCGAGATTGCACCTAGCCAGCAGTTGGATGACTTCAGGGGTGAGATGTATGAGCGCGTGCTGAGCAATACGCTGGGCAGCGACACCACGCTTGCCAACAACACCAACCTGAAGGCTATGGACCTGCAGACCGACTATCTGAAAAAAGCCCTTGATGTGCAGAAGATGGCGTGGTATCCTACCCTGACGGGTAGCGCCAGCCTGATGTGGCACTCGATGAACAACGGCAGCCCCTTCACGGGACTGCGCTGGAGCCGCGCGTCCAATGTGGGACTGGCTGTAGCGTTCCCCATCTTCACGGGTGGCCAGCGCTACTATAAGCAGAAACAGGCTGAAATTGCTGTCGAGGAAATGAAATGGCAACGCGAGAACCTGGAACGCAGCCTGCACATGCAGGTAGCCACCCAAAATGATGCCATCGCCAAGAACCTCAAGCAGATTGAGAGCAATGAGGCGGGCGTGACCATGGCCGAGAAAGCCAACGACATCATGCAGAAGAGTTTCAAAATCGGCGCCGCCTCGTTCATCCAGCTGCGCGACACCGAGGATGCCCTGATGGCAGCCCGTCTTGCCTATTACCAGGCCATCTACAACTACCTGGTTGCCGAGAGCGACCTGGAACATGTCTTGGGCAACACACCTTATGTGAGGTAGTTAGGAATTAGGAGTTAGGAGTTAGGAGTTAGAAATCAACAATAAACAATCATAAAACAATGAAAACTAAGAGATTCTTACCGATTGCGATGCTTGTGTTGGCACTGGCATCCTGTTCCAGTAAAGACGACAAGAAGGTGACCGAGGTCAAGGAAGAGCTGCCCATTGTCGAGGTAACTACCATCGGCGAGGAAGCCGTGAAGCAGACCAGCGAGTACACCGGTACCGTCGAGGCCTTTAAGACAAACAACATCTCGTCGAACAGCGGCTCACGCATCAAGCGCATCCTGGTCGATGTGGGGTCACGCGTGAGCAGGGGCCAGCGTCTGGTCATCCTTGACGATGTGAACATCGCTCAGCAGCAAATCGCACTCTCCAACCTGAAACGAGAGTTGGACCGCGCCCGCGAGCTCGTTAAAATCGGCGGCGGCACGCAACAGACTGTTGACCAGTTGCAGGCACAGTATGACGCCAACGCACGCGCCATACGCACGATGCAGGAGAACACCGTGCTCACCTCCCCGGTGAGCGGCGTCGTTACCGCCAAGAACTATGATGCCGGTGACCTGCCCGCAGGCTTGCCCATCCTGACCATTGAGCAGCAACAGCCCCTCAAGGTTATCGTCAATGTCAACGAGAGCGAGTATCCCAATGTAAAGAAAGGCATGCCCGTGACTGTGACATTTGACACCTATGGCGACGAGGTCTTCAACGGCCAGGTTTACCTGATCCATCCCACCGTTGATGCCACCAGCCGCACCTTCCAGGTCGAGGTGGCCATCACCAACCGCCAGGACAAGGTGCGCACCGGCATGTTTGCCCGCGTGGGCTTCAATTACGGCACTGCCCACAGCGTTGTCGTTCCTGACCTGGCCGTACAGAAACAGGTCGGTTCAGGCGTGCGTTATGTATGGGTTTACCAGGGCGGAGAGGTTGAGTTCCGTGAGGTGGAACTGGGCCAGCGTCTTGAAGACCGTTATGAGGTAAAGGGCGGCCTTGCCCCCGGCAGCCAAGTGGTTGTTGCCGGTGCTGCCCGCCTGCAGGATGGTGCCAAAGTTCAACTCAAGAAATAATATCGGGCCATGAGTTTATATTCCAGTTCAGTAAAACGACCAGTAACCACAATCCTCGTGTTTGTGGCACTGATTGTGCTGGGTCTGTTCTCACTCCGAAGCCTGCCCATTGACCTGTTCCCCGATGTTGAGACTAACACCATCATGGTGATGACCAGCTATGCGGGTACCAGTGCGTCGGACATTGAGCAGAATGTGACCCGCCCTCTTGAGAATGCCCTCAACGCGGTAGAGCACCTCAAGCACATCACCTCCAACAGTCGCGAGAACATCTCGATTGTTACATTGGAATTTGAGTACGGCTATGACATCGAGACATTGACCAACAATGTGCGCGACAAGCTAGATATGGTATCGAGCATGTTGCCCGACGATGCCAACACCCCCATCATTTTCAAGTTCAGCAGCGACATGATCCCTATTGTGCTCTTGTCGGTTCAAGCCGACCAGAGCATGCCGGGACTGTACAAGATTCTTGACGAGAATGCTGCCAACCCGCTGGCCCGTGTCGATGGTGTGGGCTCGGTATCCATTGCCGGTGCTCCCAAGCGCGAGATACACATCTATCTGGACCCCTTGCGCATGGAAGCCTACAACCTGAGCGTTGAGACCGTTGCAGCCCTTGTCGGTGCCGAGAACCGCAATATTCCCGGCGGTACCTTCGACATCGGTAACGAGACCTACCCCCTGCGTGTGCAGGGCGAGTTCAACGACCCGCAGCAGATGGGCGCCATGGTCGTTGGCATGTCACCCGGTGGCGGTGTAGTCCACCTGCGTGATGTGGCCCGTATCGACGACTCTCTCGAGGAACGCGCCCAGGAGAGCTACAACAACGGCCAGAAGGGTGCGATGATCATCGTGCAGAAGCAGTCGGGAGCCAACTCGGTACAGATTTCAACCAAGATTGCCCAGGAACTGCCCAAAATCCAGAAGAACCTGCCCAGCGACATCAAGTTGGGTTACATCGTCGACACGAGCGACAACATCCGCAGCACCATCGCCTCGCTGGTCGAGACCGTGCTGTTCGCCTTGCTGTTCGTGGGTATCGTTGTGTTTGTGTTCCTGGGACGCTGGCGTGCCACTGTCATCGTGCTTGTGACCATCCCCATCTCATTGATTGCCTCGTTCATCTACCTGTATGCCACCGGCAACTCGCTGAACATCGTGTCGCTATCGGCACTGTCCATTGCCATCGGTATGGTGGTGGATGACGCCATTGTGGTGCTCGAGAATGTCACCACCCACATCGAACGCGGTTCGGCACCCATGCAGGCCGCCGTCAACGGCACCAACGAGGTCGCCTTGTCGGTAATGGCCTCGACCTTGACGCTGATTGCGGTGTTCTTCCCGTTGACGCTGGTCAAGGGTATGACCGGTGTGCTGTTCAAGCAGCTGGGTTGGATGGTGACCATCATGATGGTTCTGTCACTGATCTGCGCCTTGATGTTGACCCCGATGCTGTGCTCGCGCATGCTCAGGCTCAATGTGGGTGACACGACCATCTTCAAGAAGGTCTATGGCCCCATCCTCAAGGTGCTCAACAAGATTGACGACTTCTATGCCAAGGTGCTTGACAAGTGCGTTGCCCATCGATGGATTACCACGGCAACAGCCCTGGGTGTCTTTGTCGTGTCCATCTTCCTGATGAAGTTTGTCGGCACCGAGTTCTTCCCGACCAACGATAACGGCCGTCTGGGTGTATCGCTGGAGCTGCCTATCGGCTCCCGCGTCGAACTCGCCAAGGATGTGAGTCAACGCCTCTACAAGGAGTGGACCGAGAAGTATCCCGAGATTCAATCCTTCAACTATACTGTGGGCCAAGCCAGCAGCGACAACACCTATGCCTCGATGCAGAGCAATGGTAGCCACATCATCTCGATGAACATCATGCTCAACAAGTCCAACGAGCGCAAACGCTCCATCACCGAAATTGCCGCCAAGATGCGTGAAGACCTCAAGAATTACCCTGAACTGAAAAGGGCCTTGGTCAATGTGGGCGGCTCTCGTGGCGGTGGCATGAGCGGACAGAGCACACTTGACTATGAAATCTACGGCTACGACTTTACAAAGACCGACAGCGTGGCACAGCGACTGAAACGCATCCTTGAGAAAGTGCCCGGCACGGCCGATATCAACATCAGCCGCAGCGACTACCAGCCCGAGTATCATGTGGACTTCGACCGTGAGAAGTTGGCATTGTACGGCCTGAACCTGAGCACTGCCGCTACCGCACTGCGCAACCGCATCAACGGTACGACGGCCAGTTACTTCCGCGAGGACGGTATGGAGTACGACATCAAGGTGATGTATGACCCCGAACACCGCCGCAGCATCGAGGACATTGAGAACATCATGCTCTATAACACGATGGGACAAGGAGTCCGTCTCAAGGAAGTGGGTAATGTCGTCGAGCGGTTCTATCCCCCCACCATCGAGCGTAAAGACCGCGAGCGCATCATTACGGTGTCGACTGTTGTCCAGGACCGCCCCATGAGTGAGGTGATTGCCGACGCCCAGCCACTCATCGACAAGATGGACAAGCCTGGCGATGTCTTCATCCAGTTGAGCGGTAGCTTTGAGGACCAGCAAGATTCCTTCGGCGACCTGGCAACGCTGGGTCTGCTCATCATCCTGCTCGTCTACATCGTCATGGCAGGACAGTTTGAGTCCTTTACCTATCCTGCAATCATCATGACCTCAATCATGTTCGCCTTCTCGGGTATTGTGCTCATCCTGCTGTTGACGCGCACCAACCTGAATGTGATGTCGATGATTGGCGGTATCATGCTGATTGGTATCGTAGTGAAAAACGGTATTGTGCTCATCGACTACATCAACCTGAACCGTGAGCGTGGCATGAGCATCCGTCGTGCCGTGATCAATGGCGGTCACTCCCGTCTGCGTCCTGTGCTCATGACCTCACTGACCACCATCCTGGGTATGGTGCCCATGGCTATCGGCACCGGTGTGGGTAGTGAGATGTGGCGCCCGATGGGTATCGCCGTAATCGGTGGTCTCGCGATGTCCACACTGATGACCCTGCTGTTTGTGCCCACGATGTACACCATCTTTGCACTGACAGGCATCCGCCGCACACGCAAGAAAATCAAAAAGGAGCATCAGGCGAAATAATGAAGTAGGCATCTAGTCATCCTATCTTTAAAACGCATTACTCAAAACTAAACAGAATGAAGATATGAAAGCGATATTCATTGCCTTTGACGAGGCCTACTATGACCGCATTGTCGAGAAGTTGAACCTGCTCAACTGCCGTGGCTTCACGGGTTGGCGCGAGGTGCAGGGCCGCGGCAGCAAGACGGGTGAGCCCCACTATGCCACCCACGCCTGGCCATCGATAGCATCGGCCATCCTCACAGTGGTTGACGACCGCCGTGTAGATGTCGTCCTCGACGAGTTGCACCAGATGGACATAGCGACGCCCAAACTGGGTCTGCGCGCCTTTGTCCTTCCCGTTGAGCGCACCATCTGACATTCACTCAAGCTCTTGATGCATCATCAGCTTGACACATCGGTAAACACCCCGCAACGCATCGGTTACATCGACGCCTTGCGGGGGTTCACTATGTTCCTGGTGGTGCTGGAGCATGTGGCCTCACTGTGCTGGGGTATCGTCGGCAAGGGGATTTCCATCCACGACTACCTGGTACAGGTGCGCATGCCACTGTTCTTCTTCATCAGCGGCTTTGTGCTCTACAAGCCCGATGTGGTGTGGAATGGACGGCACATCGTCGGCTTCTTTAAGAAGAAGATTCCAGTGCAGCTGGTCAGCCCGTTTATCTTCTTTGCCCTCTTCCTGCATGTGAAGGGCATCCCGCTGGCCGACGGAGTAATGGACATGCACAAGGCGGGCTACTGGTTCACGCTGGCATTGCTGGAATTCTTTGTAATTTATGCCATCGTCAGGTACTGTGTGAGGAGCCGCTGGTCGGCCATCATACTGGTGGCCATCGGGCTGGTGCTGTACTGGTTCTGCTGGCCCCGCATGACAAGCGGCAACCAAACGGTTGACAATGTGTTCCTGCTGTTGAGTGTGCCGCATTGGCGATTCTTCATCTTCCTGGTGCTGGGCACACTGGTGCGTGAGCATTTTGACCAGGTGCAACGGTGGCTCGACGGCAAGTGGCTGCTACCCGTGTGTATTGCCATTTACCTGATTGTCAACATTATGGGCGATGTGTTGCCCGTCAAGGCCATCCCCATACGCCTATTGCTGTCGCTGGCGGGACTGGTCGTTGTGCTGGCATTCTTCCGCAACCGGCAGGCGTGGTTCTCGCGTGATACCAAACTGGGACGCACGATGCAGTATGTGGGGCGCCGCACGCTCGACATCTACCTCATCCACTACTTCCTGGTGCCCACGGGTCTGAGTTTTATCACCGTGTTCAGCGACCACCCGATGCCCATCATCGAAGCCTTGGCGTCCTCGGTCATCGCCGTCGCCATCATCGCGGGCAGCCTGCTCGTCAGCGAAATCATCAGGCTGAGTCCCTGGCTGGCACACTGGCTCTTCGGTGCACCCAAGAACTGAACATTAAGCATCCCGGACGCAAGTTTTTGCGTCTCTGCAAGAAATATACTACTTTTGCAGTCGTGAAGAAAAAACTGGTCATATTGATTATGATGATGGTTGCTGTGATGAATGTAGCAGTGGCCCAGGAGTTCACACAGGAAAAGACGAAGTCCACCAAGGCCAAAAAGCAGCGTGTGGAGCCGTCCTTCGCCTGGAGCGTGAGCGACCCGTTGGGGCTGCACTACCCCTCGACCATCGACACCATCCATCTGGACTACCACCGCACGATGGTACCCTCGATGATGAGCGATGCGTGGTTGACCACAGGCAACTATGGTGCGCCAGGACAGAACCAGATTTTCTTTGAGCGCCCAGTGACGGGCGAGTTCTTCTTTGAGGACGCCATCGACGCATGGTTGCATGACACGGGAACGATGCGCTTCTACAACACCCGCATTCCCATGACCCTGCTGAGCCACTCCACGGGTGGTGACAAACACAGCAATCTGGACCGCACACAACTGGAATTCTCGGGCAATGTGGACCGCAAGACCCAAGTGGGTGGCGGACTCGACTACATCTACAGCAAGGGTTCCTATGACATGCAGGCCGACAAGGACTTCACCTGGCGACTGTTCGGCTCACACATGGGCGACCGCTACGAGTTGCAGACCTTCTTCAACCATTACAACTACACCACCAAGGAGAGCGGCGGCATCACCGACGACCGCTTCATCACCGACCCCGCAGCCGTGCAGGGAGGTGAGACCCGCGTTGACAACAAGAGCATCCCCACCCTGCTGACCAATACCCACAGCCACCTGGAGGGCAGCCAGCTGTACCTGAACCAGCGTTACAAGGTGGGATTCTACCGCTACCGCCGCGACAGCGTGACCGATACCATCATCGACCGCACCTATGTGCCCGTGACGAGTTTCATCTGGACACTCGACTTCAGGCACGGCAAGCACCAGTTCCTGAACAAGTCGGGCCATGAGGACACCACCTTCTTTGACTACACCTATCTCACTCTGGGCGGCACCGACGAGTCGACGCGCTACTGGCGCCTGCGCAACACCGTGGGCGTGTCGATGCTCGAGGGTTTCAACAAGTACGCCAAGTTCGGCTTTGCCGTCTACGGCACCCACGAGGTGAGGCGCTACACCCAAGTGAACACCGACAGCGTCCAATGGGTTGACGGAATGGATGTGCTGCCTGTCAACCACCCCCACAGGACGACCCAAAACCTGCTGTGGATAGGTGGCCAGTTGACCAAGCAGCGCGGCTCGTTGCTGCGCTACAACGCCACGGCACAGTTTGGCTTGCTGGGCGATGCGGCGGGCGAGGTTGATGTGACAGGTGATGTGACCACCCGCTTCAAGATGCTGGGCGACACGGTAAGCATCAAGGGGTATGGCTACTTCAAGAACCTGGCGGTGCCCTATCTGCTCCAGCACTATGTTTCCAACCACTATGTGTGGGACAACAATTTCTCCAAGACCAAGCGCGTGCGCGTGGGCGGTGAACTGGACATCCCCTTCTCGTGGACCAATGTCAATGTGGGTTACGAAACCTTGACCGACTACATCTATTGGGACGCCGACGGCATGCCCGCACAGCACGGCGGGGCTATCCATGTGCTGAGTGCCCGATTGCACCAAGGCCTGCACTTCAAGGCATTCAACTGGGAAAACAGCGTGACGCTGCAAACGAGCAGCAACGAGCAGGTGCTGCCGTTGCCCAAGTTTGCCGTTTACAGCAACCTGTATGCCACCTTTACCATTGCCCGCGTGCTGCACACCCAGCTGGGCGTGGACTGCAACTACTACACCAAGTATTACGCTCCCGCCTACAACCCCGCGACGATGACTTTCCACAGCCAGCAGGAGATGGAATGCGGCAACTTCGCCATCATGAACCTGTACGCCAACTTCAAGATGAAGCAGGCCCGCTTCTTTGTCGCCTGGACCCACTTCAACCAGAAACTGAAGAGCGGCACGGCCTATTTCGCCACGCCCCATTACCCGCTGAATCCCGCCCGCCTGCAGATCGGCGTCAGCGTCAACTTCGTCAACTAAAGCCTCACGCTAAGGCGCTAAGTTTCTTAAGTTTGCTCGCGAGAAGGCACGCAATTACTTTTACCATTTTTCCTGCCCCCCACTGCAAGTCGGCGTCTCGGTCAACTTCGACAACTAAAAGACCCACGCGGGGGACTGATATCCCGTCATGGCATGAGTCATTGAAAAATAAAGCAATATTTATAGTCTTTCCTTCTCGCTGACCCGGCACTGGACTAGCCTCTTGCTGGCATGGCCTTTACTTGGTATTTTGCGCCACGGCTTCATGCTACACTTGATAAACTCGGCTCATGCCGTCGGCATCCATCGGAGCGATGGGCTGGTTGAGTAGCACGAGATAGAAGCGGGGCAGGCGCTGGACAAGCGGGTGCCTCTTGATGAAACGGGCAATCTTGAGGCGGGCTGCCTGGCGCAGGGCATCGTCATCGCAAGTTACTAAACGCTCTTTCTCGATGAAGGCAATCTGCCAGAAAGCCATGTAACCGATAACATAATGCTCTACTGCTTGCTCTACACTATCGTCGTGGACGAGTTGATTGATGGTGAATGATTCACTCTCACACACGCCCACAACGGCCCACGGCAAATCGACATATTTCAACACCTGTTTCATAATCTGTTTTTCTCGTCATTCCCTGCTCCGGTGCCCTTGTACTTGCTGCGTGTCCAATTGAAGTGGTAGCGCACGGTCACTTCGGCATAGCGGGTTTCGTTGGTGCGGTGCTGCCATAGAGTCAATTCACCGAAGTGTACCAGCACGTCCTGGCCATTGCGATGGAAGAGGTCATGCCCCGCAACCTTAACTGACAGTCGGTCATTAAAGAACGATTTGGTCAGGCCGATGTATAGGTCAAGTTGATGGTTGCGGCTGCAAATGTTCTCGCTGTCACCCGTACCTTGCCAATCGAGATTGAGAGATCCCGTGCAAGATGGCATAAATTTGAAGTTGTTGTTCCATTGGGCCATGAAAATGGGCCTTGACGGACGATAAAAGCCATCAGGCATGGGAATCTCCATCCACTCTTTCATCATACCGACCGTTAGTTGTGGGCTCCAGATTCCAATGTGTGGCGCGGCGGTTAGGCTGATGCTCAACACATCCTTATTGTCGATATTCTCTTGTATGATAAGCGTTGTGGCCTCGTGCCCCTCTATCTGGCGTCCCAACTGAAGAACGACATCCTTGAGGTGGGAGTAACTCATGCTAAGAGAGAGGAATTTCCAGGTGGCATCCAGCGACACATTATTGATGATGGTGGGTTTCAGGAACGGGTTACCCGATTGCCATGTGAATCGGTTGGAATAATAGGTTTTGTTACTCAGTTCAAAATAGGTGGGGCGGCGAATCTTCATCGCATAGCCCAGCCTGGCATTGACATTGCCCACCTGAGTCGATAACGATAGGCTTGGAAATAAATGGTTCTGATGGCGGCTTTGACCGTCGATGTGAACGCCTTGGCTATAGTAGTCGGTAGTGACATATTCGTCACGCAATCCACCGCTCACCTGACCAATGGGAGTCAACCGGCTATACTCGATAAAGGCGCTGTAGTTGCGCTCCTTGACCTCGGTGTAACTTGACGGAACAATCTGCTCAGGGTTGAGGTAATCATCGTTGCGATGGGTGTAGTCAATCTCACTGCCCACCGACAGGTTACCTCCCCATAATGGCCATGAGAGCACGAGTTTGCCG
>ONYP01000015.1 GCA_900322135.1 uncultured Prevotellaceae bacterium | reverse complement strand
GCCTCGTCGGTGGGGATGATGACCTCGTGCTGCTGGTCACCCACGCTGAGCACCGTCTCAAAGATGGTGCGCTCGCCGTCCTGAATCCACTGTCCCATGCTGTGCAGGTCGGTAGTGAAGTCCACGCTGGCGGGGAAGATACCCTTGTGGCCCTTGCCCTCGCTCTCGCCGTAGAGTTGTTTCCACCACTCGGCGACAAAGTGCAGGCGCGGGGTGAAGTTGGCGAGGATCTCGACCTTCTTGCCTTGCTGATAGAGGGCGTTGCGGGCGATGGCATAGTCGAGCACCTGCTCGTCGCCGTCCCGCTCCATCTCGACGGCACCGGCCACGAGGGCGCGGATGTCGAATCCGGCAACAGCGATGGGCAGCAGGCCCACGGGGGTGAGTACCGAGAAGCGGCCGCCCACATTGTCGGGGATGACATAGGTGGCATAACCCTCCTGGGTGGCCAGGTTGCGCAGGGCACCGCGGCGGGCGTCGGTCACGGCGACGATGTTGCGCTGGGCGAATGCCTTACCCTCTTGCTGCTCGAGCATCTCCTTGAACAGGCGGAAGGCAATGGCGGGTTCGGTCGTGGTGCCCGACTTGGAGATGACGATGATGCCGAACTTGTGTCCGCGCACCAGGTCCATCAGGTCGTAGAGGTAGTCCTCGCCGATGTTGTTGCCGGCAAAGAGCACCTTGGGGCCGCCGCCCGTCTTGTAGGCGGCGAAGTGGTCGCTCAGGGCTTCGATGACGGCCTTGGCGCCCAGGTAACTGCCACCGATGCCGATGGTGATGACATACTCACACTGCTCGCGCAGCATGGCTGCGGTCTGCTCGATGCTGGCGAGTTGCTGCTCGTCGATGCTGCTGGGCAGGTGAAGCCAGCCCAGGAAGTCGTTGCCGGCACCCGTGCCGCTCTCAAGCGTCTGCTTGGCGGCGAGGGCTGCATTGTGCAGGTCCTGTGTCTCCAGCCCTTGAAGGGCGTATTTGCTGATGACTTGAATCTTGTCGTTCATTTTGTTTTATTTGTTTTTTTCTAGATAGTCTAGAGGATTTGGATTACGGTGGTTAAATCTCCTTGGTGTAGGCGCGGCGGCGCTTGTGCTGGTCATACTCGAAGTATTCCCATTGCTTGAGCACCTTGGAGTTGAGTTCAAGCTCGTGGTTGCTCTCGGCATGGGTGTAGCCATGCTTGTTGAACACGGGGATGAGGTCGTCAAAGATGAGTGAGTTCACACCCTTGTTCTGGAGCTCGGGCTTGACGGCAATGAGCATCAGGTCCACGACATTGTTGTGCTTGAAGGCGTCGAGCAGGTATTTCCAGCCCATGGGGAACAAGCGGCCGCGACACTTGATGAGCGCCTTGGACATCGAGGGGATGGTGATGCCCACACCGACGAGTTCGCGCGTGGTTTTGTCGATGACCATCGACAGGTCGTCGAGCGGCAGGAAAGGCAGGTACATCTTGATGTAGTGCTTGATCTGCTTGTCGGTGAGCGGCGAGTAGCCGAACAACTCATCATAGGCCACATTGATCAGTTTGAAGATGGCGTCGCCGTAGTCCTTGACCAGTTGCTTGCGGTCGGTGTACTTGATGGTCGTCACATTCATGCGTTCGCTGATCACAGTGGCGACACGGTGCATCTTCTCGGGGACCTCAGTGGGGATGGTAATCAGGAACTCCAGCCAGTCCACATCCTTGACAAAGCCCATGCGCTCCAAGTGCTTGTGATAATAGGCGTGGCTGTACACGGCGCCTGTGGTGCCAATGCGGTCAAAGCCCTCGACGAGCAATCCCTCGGGGTCCAGGTCGGTAAAGCTCAAGGGACCTGTCAGGTGTTCCATGCCTTTGCCCTTGGCCCACTGGGTCACGGCATCGATGAGGGCGTCGGCAACCTCGGCATCGTCGATAAAGTCGATGTAGCTGAAGCGTGCCTCTTTCTTGTTGGAGCGCTCGTTGACTGCCCTGTTGATGATGCCGGCTATGCGTCCCACGATTTTCCCGTCGCGGTAAGCCATGAAATAGGCGGCCTCGCAAAAGTCAAATGCCGGGTTCTTGTCGGGGCGTAGGGTGTTCACTTCATCGGTGACCAGCGGCGGTACATAGTACTCGTTGTCACGGTAGATGACATCGATGGGGAAACGCACAAACTTGAGCAGGTTGCGCCTGGTGGGTTGGATTTCTCTGATTTCTACAGCCATATTCAGTTGTCAGTTGTAAATTATCCCGTGAAGACGACATGATTGAGCCACCACAGCAGCGCCAACAGCGCTACCAGGATGAGGTCAAGCTTGATGAAGAACCAAGCGTAATATCGTTTCTCGGGCGTCATGATTCTTGATTAATTGGCGGCTTTAGCCTTGTCGTGCACCAGGTCATAGGAGAGGTTGCCGTTAGCCGTCTTGATGGTGACGCTGTTGTCTCCGTTCTTGCTGATGCCCTGTGCCGAGGAATAGATGGTGAAATACTTGCGGCTGTTCTTGTTGAAGCCATACACGGTACCTTTCTTGTCGAGGAAGACGAGGTAGTTGCCGCACTCGAGCTTCTCCTTGATGTCGTCCATGCCGAACAGCGGCTTGTCATACTGGGTGGGTTTCATCTGCACCTCATTGCCCTCTTTGAGTTTGTCCACATTTTCGGCGTTGTCGTGGTCCCACTTGGCTTCGGCATTTTCTTCACCTTCGAGGGCCTGTTCTTCTTCCTCCTTGGCTTTGGCCTCTTCTTCGGCTTCAATCTCTTCCTGGGTGGCTACATGGATGGCGCCGATGTGGGCGGCTTCCTGCTGCAGGAATTGGCGCTCGCTGCTGTTGGGGGTCTCCATCGGTCCGCGGCTATAGATATACTGGCGGCCATCGCTGCGTGAGCGGATGGGGCCATCGTAGTTGAGCGTGGTGAGTTTCTTGCCATCGAGGTCATATAATGCCAGAGTGACACGGCCGTTGCTGCCTTCGCCTGCAGTCTTGAGGTGGTTGAGGAAAGCAAAAAACAGGCATTGCTTACCGTCGACGGTCTCTTTGCGGGGAACATACAATTGGTCGGCAATGAGTGATGAGTTGTCCATGACGATGTTGCGCTCGTCATAGTATTTGGTCTGTACTAATTCCGTCTTCCAGCCGCCACCGTCGCGGGTGAGCTGGTAAACCTTGATGAACGGACGGTCGCCGTCATTCTTGTAAGTCACGCCAATGATGCGGTCGGGTGTATCGGGGTCGGTCTCTGCAAATTTTACCGCGCAGCCGATGTTGGCACCGTCTTCGGTATAGTTGTTGCGGCTCAACTCGGCGCTCAGGATGGCACTGGCGTCCTGGCTGTTGTCGGCAAAGACGGCAGCGCTGTCGGCCCTTGCCTTCAGGTCGTCATTCTCCTGGTTGTTGCAGTGCTTGAGCATGCTCAACAGGCCGATGAGCACGGCTGCGATAATGGCACCGATAATGAGGTTGCGTCCAAAGTTGGAGCGTCCTTCATCGCCATCATCATCGTCGTCATCATCGTCATCATCATTTTGAACGACAGGCTTAGCGGGCTGTGACATGGCGCGGCGGCGGGCGGCACGCTGTTGTTCTTCACTCAATTGAGGCTGTGCGGGACGGGGCCTTGCGGCAGCTTCCTTGACTGGTGCTTCGTCGGCAGCGGTAGCAGCAGTACTCTTGGTAACGCTCTGTTGGGCAACGCTCATGGCATTGTCAACAGCCTTGCCGCAATGGGGGCAGAATACCGAGGTCGCCGGCATTTGCTGGTGGCAGTAACTGCAGATTTGATAAGTTTTTGTGTCACTGATGCGATAGCCGCAATGATTGCAAAAAGCAGATCCTTCAGGAACTTCATGTCCGCAATGTTGACATCTCATAATTGTCGTTATTTATTGATTTGGTTAAACTTCGTTTAAATACAATCTGCAAAAGTAAGCAATAATCTCTGATTATTGACTGATTTCTGCCCAAAAAAGATTTCAGGGATTGCAATGCGCTTGTCGATAAGGCTGATTAACAGCTGGGGCACATTGGGCCGAGCCGTCGGCTCAGCGCATGAGTGCGGCGGCGGTCAGGGCAGCCAGGCGGGCGTTGTTGAGCACCAGTTGGATGTTGCTGGCGAGGCTGTCGCCACCCGTGAGGTCCTTGACTTTGGCAAGCAGGAAAGGTGTCGTTTCCTTGCCACGGATGCCCAAGCGGTTGGCCTCGGCGATTGCTTCATCGATGGCCTTGTTGATGACATCGGCGGGCATGGAGTATTCTTCGGGGATGGGGTTGGTGACGAGCATGCCGCCCTGCAACCCCATGTCGAGTTTGGCGCGGAAGGCGGCGGCCAGGTCCTCGGGGGTGTCGATGCGGTAGTCCACCTTGAAGCCGCTATGGCGGGTGTAGAAGGCGGGCAGTTCCTCGGTTCCGTAGCCGATGACCGGCACGCCCTTGGTCTCAAGGTATTCCAGGGTGAGGCCCAGGTCAAGGATGGATTTGGCACCAGCGCAGATGACCATCACGGGAGTCATGGCCAGTTCCTCGAGGTCGGCACTGATGTCCATCGTGGTCTCGGCACCGCGGTGCACGCCGCCGATGCCGCCGGTGGCAAACACCTTGATGCCGGCCATCGCGGCGATAATCATCGTCGTGGTCACAGTGGTGGCACCGTCCTCGCCGCGGGCGATGAGCACGGGCAGGTCGCGGCGCGACGCCTTGGTCACGGCTTGACCCTTGTGGCCCAGGTATTCAATTTCCTCGGGGGTGCATCCCGCTTTGAGCTTGCCGCCGATGATGGCGATGGTGGCGGGCGTTGCGCCATTGTCACGGATGGTCTGCTCGACCTTGAGCGCCGTTTCCACATTCTGGGGATAGGGCATGCCGTGGGAGATGATGGTGGACTCGAGGGCGACAACGGGGCGACCCTCGTCAAGTGCCTGCTGCACTTCGGGTGAAATGGAAAGGTATTGGTTCATATCTTGCTGTTTTTTAGGGTTGTACTGGATATTTTGGACATACTGGATGTTCTGGACATATTGGATGAACTGGACAAGTTACATGCCTTGGATATAGTTGTTGATGTCGGGATTGACGGTCTGGAGCGAGAGCAGGGTGGCGTGGGCGGCCATCAACCCCGTCCGGGCGCAGTCGGGGAAGGGTGTCTGCTCCATCAGGGCATGGGCCACACCGGCCATGAAAGCGTCGCCGGCACCGGTCGTGTTGATGACGCGTGACGGGATGGCTTTCATGTGCTCGTGGCGCGTGCCGTCGCTGCAGTAGAGGCCGTCGCTGCCCAGGGTGATGTAAACCTGTCCGACCCCCATGGCGGTGAGCTGCTCAGCTGCTTCTTTGGCTGTGGCGCAATGGGTGACGGCCTGTGCTTCCTGCTGATTAAGTTTCAGGACATATAATTGCTGCTTGGTACTCTGTTTCAGGGCTTTGATGACGCGGGGCGCCTTAGCGGTACTCACGGTATCTACCATGAGCGGCACCGTGCAGTGGTCGATGAGGTATTGCAGGGATTCGGTGGCGATGTTGGTATCGGCAATCACAAGTGACGAGGCGTTGATAGCCGTGATGCGTTGTTCCAGGAAGTCGGGTGTGATGCAGGACACGATGTCGGTGTCGGCCACGGCGGCAATCATGTCGCCGGTCTGGTCATTGACGCACAGGTACAACCCGTTGCGTTGTCCCTGGCAGCGCTCGCTCAGCGTGAGGTCCAGCCCGATGGCCTGACACTCGCGCCAGCACATCTCGCCGAATGACTCCCCGCCAAAAGCACTCACGAATTTCACCTCGTGGCCCATCAGGCGCAGGTTGTGGGCGATGTTGCGTGCCACGCCGCCGCAGCCCAGTGTCACCCGTCCGGGCACCGAGTCGGCAGGGACAAACGGCGCTGTCAATGCTGCCGAGATGTCCATGTTCACCCCTCCGATTACAGTTACATGTCTGTCCATATTTTCGGTATTAATTGCCAAGTAAGAATAAAAGCGGCTTGTCAAGGCGTTTTGCCCAGCAGGTCTCGTTATGGCCATGCCCATCAAACACGATTTTCTTGTAGTGTTCCGTGTCCCAGTGCTTGTCGGCAAAGACCTTGTCGAGTTGCTCCTGATAAGGGATGTAGTCGGCATCAAAATCCTGAGTGCCGTGGTCCATGTAGATGAGGCTGCCATTGGTCCCGGGTAGGTGCTGGTCCACATAATCCCTGAAACCTGTGGCCCATGCGTCGCCATGGGTGCCGTTAGGCAAGTGTGCCATCGACAAGTGGGTCGAGAGACAGGCCACGCCCCCGAACACCTGCGGGTATTCACACAGGGCATAGAGCGAAATCAGCCCGCCCATGCTGGACCCCATCATGAAGGTGTGGTCGCGCTGCGTCAGTGGCTTGTAGCGTCCGTCGATAAAGGGCTTCAACT
Organism: uncultured Prevotellaceae bacterium; assembly: GCA_900322135.1. Lineage (GTDB taxonomy): Bacteria > Bacteroidota > Bacteroidia > Bacteroidales > Muribaculaceae > Sodaliphilus. The sequence continues at coordinate 24,320 of ONYP01000015.1, read as the reverse complement.
CCTTGACGATGAATTGCAGATAGGCGTCGCCCGTGAGTTTTGAGATGTCGGTTTTCTTACGGTCGGCTTCGCTGATGTGCTGCCAGGTTTTGGTGGGGAAATACTCGGTGAGGCGGTCATCGGTGTTGTAGATGCCCACGACGATGCACGGCCTGATGGCGCCGGCATGGATCAGGCTGTCCATCACCTCGTCGACACGCCATTCCTGGCCGTTCCATGTCGTGGTGGCATCGAACAGCATGTTGCCGTCGTGCATGTAAAGCACATCACACGAGTCGCCCGTGTGGTACCCCTCGGGCAGCCACACGACGACATCCCTGGGCGGGACATACTGCGACTGGAACTGCGGGAACCGTTCGAGTGTCCCGCTGCTCGCCGTGGGAATCGTGTTGCGGGGTCGCAGGCACCATGCCGCTGTTGCAGCCAACAGGCCCAAGATCACCAGCGTGACCCATAGCCATTTCTTGCTTTTCTTCTTGTTTGCCATAAAGAAATCGGTTTTTCTTTGGCAAAGGTAAAACAATTATCTCAGAAAAGCGATTTTTGGGCAAGTTGAACATGATTGTTTTGCCCAATATTTGGCGCCGTTCGTTATTTCACTTTCTGGGAATTCAGTGCCGTTGCATTCAGTGTTTGGTTACATAATGGGTGGTGCGGAAGAGTGTGCCGTCGTTGCCGATGCCCTCGATGGTGACGATATAGGTGGTGTTGTGGGCATCGCTGGCATAGAAGTCAAATGAGGATGTGCCGTCCTGATTGACGGTCACACAGGGATTCCAGTACAGCACTTTGCGCAGGTCGGAGCCTGGCTCATGGCCACCGTCATCCTGGTCATACCGTGGTGAATAGAATTCGGCAGGTGTCTGCACGCCCATGGGCTGGATGATTTTCAGGTACATGCTGGGTTCCTTGCGGTCACCCAAGTATCCCTCGCGGTGCTCGATGAAGAGGCTGCCGCCTCCATGGGTATCCCTCACGAAGTAGATGTATTCCACATCCTGGAACGAAATCATGCTCTGAGCAACAGATAATTCTGACAGGTCAGTCGTGCCCTGGTATCCTAAAAAGATATTGCTTTGCGGTTTCGGCTCAATGGGAGAGATGTATTCTGATAATAGTCTGCTGGCGCTCTCGTCGGTCTCGAAGTTCGCTGTAATTGGCTCCCCGTCAACATAGATGGTCACATGGTCTTTCGCCCTGCCGCCTGGGGTATAGAGTGAGCCGTTCATCACCATGAGGTTTGGGATTTCCCGTGCTACACCATCCAGTGTCGTGATATCCTTTTCCTTGATTTTTCTGTTGGTCAGGTTATAGGGGTTGCGTTCGTTGGAGTGGCGCCGCGGTCTGTAGGCTGTCACCATCACTTCGTTGAGGATGATGTGCCTCCAGTCTCCACTGTGTTCCAGTCTCCATAGCTGGTCGTCGCCGAATGTGGGAACAGCAGTGGTTACCTTGTCAAGGGTCGTGTAGTAGGTTGTGGGGAACTGTTCGTCGTCCAGTTCCAGATTCATCTGTTTTTTCCCCTTGATGTTCTCGGCCATCACGACACAGTCCACACTGTCGGGCAGCAGTGGCATGTTAATGGCAAATTCACCCAATGAGTCGGTGTAAGTTACTGAACTGTATCCCGCCCGGGGGGCAATCAGACTTACTTTTCCGCCGGCAACAGGATTCTTGCGCCATTCACTCAGCACACGGCCTGTCACCACCTGTGACATCTCGATGGGGTACTGTGGCTCGGCAAGATGTCCTCGCAGCACACGGGGAATGTCATAGCGGCGCCAGCCCTGGGTGAGCATGAGCAAGTCCAGATGGTGCTCGCGCTGTTTCCTGTCGATGGTGTCGCCTTGCTCGAAGTAGTAATTGGGTTGGTTGATGCGACCTCGCAGTTCGCTCTGCAGCAACAGGTTTGCAAGAATGTTCCCCTCAGACGGCTCGCTGGCTTGTCCGTCAATGACCGCCACCGCATAATTGCCCGCGGTACCCGACAAACTGCTCAAGTCTACATTGACTTTCACTGGCTCGCGGTCGGTGTAGGTATCGCGGTCGGTGGTCACCTTGGGTGCTGTTGCCGATGAAGCGCCCGCAAAGAAGAGCCTTTCGCTCAGGCAGCGCATTTCCTTGTCAAACAGCATGGCCTGCACGACGCCTGCCGGCAAATCTGCTTCACGAACCGTCATCGAGTCCATCGCGCAGGCCAACATCAGCCCGCGTTGTTGCAGCACGATCAGCGCATCGCCGGATTTTGCTCCAGCGGCCGTCATCGTGACGAGGCCGTCATCGCTGCGGCGCACCTGAAGCACGGTGGCATCTTGCCGCACCTGCGGCAGCGGGAATGAGACCGTCTCGTCGAAGGCATCCCTCCACTGTGCCGTGTAGGTGTTGTTGCTGTGGGGCGTGAATCTGACGAGGCCCATTCCATCGTGCTCAACCTGCAGTTGTGCAACCACATTCCCCATCTGGTCGACCAGTTCCCCTACCTGTGACAGGGATGTGGAACCGGTGTTGGTGATCTTGAAAGTGACCATGTTCTCCACATCGGGCACCAGATAGCCGCCCTCGGGATAGAAGGCCACTTCGAGGGTCTCCCGTGGAGGCAGGGTGATATACTTGGCATAGCGGTCAAACTGCACCAGTATGGCCGACGAATTGGCCTCTTTGCCCTTGAGTGTCAGATGCTCTTCACTAGTGCGTTGCCGGTATTGTTTCTCATACCAGAAGTCGGTTCCTGTCCCGTAACAGAAGCTGTTGTAGGGGCACAGGCTGCTGTCGGCCTTGTTCTCGTAGCGCAGCGTGATGTCCACTTCGTCCTTATATCTCACACACTTGCTGACGATGCATTGCCGCAACGACGACAACGCCTCAATCTCGATGGGCTGGCTGTAGAAATAGTCCACTCCCACACTCTGCATGAACATCGTGTAGGCCGTCAACTGGTACCGTCCCTCGGGCAGGTCGATGTCCAGGGGGATGTATCCCCGGAACACTCCGTTGGCATCGGGGTGAATCTTGATGCGTGCATTCACCGAGTCGATGGGTGACACCAGCTCGACATATACAAACTGGCTGGCATTGACCGGCTGGTGGGTGGCAGCGTCGACCACCCAGGCGCGCAGCCAGATGGTGTCTCCTGCCAGATAACTGCCCTGGTCGGTCATCACATGGATTTTCTCTTGAGGAAATTCTGTGCGCTGCAAGTCAATCCTTGCCGCTATGGCATCAACATCCTGGGCAAACAGCGATGCCGCTGCAGTGAGTATCAGTGTGAGTGAAAGAATGAGACTTTTCATAAGAATGGACGATGTCTTAGGGTAAAGGGCTTAATGTTTGCCCTTTTTTTTAGACTATTATTTTCGATATGGTTTAACAACTTAATCAGTATTTTTCATCTCATTGGATGCGTGCAAAGGTGCACTGAAAGAAAATAAGTCCATTTTTTATGGCTATATAAGGTGACTTATTGCGGAGTTTTATTAACTTTGCAGGTTGGAACGAACTAAAAACTATGATATGATGACCGATAACGACAAACAGATGCTTGAACAGGAGAAGCCCTTGTATATCGTCACTGGCTCTACCGACAGCATGGGCAGTGTGATTACCCGCAAACTTGCCGAGCAGGGCAAGGCGGTGCTACTGGCCAGCCGTGATATCCAGAAGGCTGAGAACTATGCCGCCCAATTGCGCTCGCTCACCCGCAACAAGGATATCTCGTGCCTGCAGTTGGACCTCAACTCCTTTGACCTGGTCAATGACTTCGTGAAGCGGTTGCGTGCGTTGAACCGTCCCGTGGCAGCCCTCATCAACAATGCCGGCCTGCTGCCGCGCCGCAGCGAGATTTCGCCCGATGGCTTTGAGCATGCTGTCCAAGTGAACTATCTGAGTACGGTGCTGCTGTCGATGCAGGTTTATCCCCTCATCGAGGAAGGCGGCCACATTATCTTGTCGACCAGCGTGTCGAGACGCTTTGTGTCGCTGCCCTATGAATTCCCTGCAGTTTCTCACTTTTCACCATGGGGAGCCTATGCACAGAGCAAGTTGGCGCTCACGCTCTTCTCAATCTACATGTCGAGTGTGATGAAGACGCGCCGCGTGTCGGTGAACTGCGTCAATCCGGGTCTGTTGAGAAGCGGCGCCATCGCCATGTCGCGCTGGATTGACCGCGTGCCCGACTACCTGAGCCGCAACATCCCCAGTCCCGAAGCCGGAGTGGTGCCCACTTTCCGTGCTCTGGAGAGCAATGAAACGGGTTACCTGTTCTCGGGTGCCGACAAGAAGGTAAAGACATCCACCATGCTCAAGAACCGTGAGATGTTCATCCGCGTGTGCAACGACACGATGCGCATCCTCAAGGAACACATTGATAGTTAATAGTTTGTGGACTATTGACGAGTATAAACTAAATAGTTGAGAATGAGGGATCTGGGTGAAACCGACCGCCTGCCGTTAGGCAGCACAGTCGCTACAATAGGCATGTTTGACGGTGTACACCGTGGACACGCCACCTTGGTCAATTTTCTCAGGCAGCAGGCAGCCGCCCGGGGCAAGCAGTCGCTGGTCATCACTTTTCTTCACCATCCCCGTCAGGTCCTGTATCCTGATGCCCACTTCAAACTGATTATGCCGCTCGAGGACCGCTTGGCCGAACTTAAGGCCCTTGGTCCCGATTTGTTGTTGCCGCTCGAGTTTACTCCTGAGTTGGCGGCTCTCGACTCGTCGCGCTTCATTGAACTGTTGCGCGACCGTTATGGCGTGAGCGTGCTGGTGGCTGGTTATAACCACCGCTTCGGGCATGACAAGGGGGAGACCTTTGAGGACTACTGCCGCCATGGCCGCCGGTTGGGCGTTGAGGTAGTCAAGGCTCCCGAGTACCTGGGCCGGTATGCTCCGGTCAGCTCCACGATTGTCCGCGGCCTGATTGCTGCTGGAAGGGTTGTTGACGCCATGCACTGCATGGGTCGTCCCCACATGTTGCGGGGTAAGGTCGTGCACGGTTTCCACAACGGTCGGGGATTGGGTTTCCCCACAGCCAATGTGGGTGAGATAGACCCTGATGTGTTGTTGCCGCACAATGGTGCCTACGCCGTGTTGGCCCATGTCGGCGGCAGGCAACTGCAGGGCATGACCAACATTGGCCGGCGCCCCACATTGGACAACGGCACCCAACTGAGTATCGAGGTCAACTTGTTTGACTTTGAGGAGGATATCTATGGTGAGGACATCTCGCTCGAGTTCATCAGTTTCCTGAGGCTGGAGTTCAAGATGTGCGGCCTCGACGAACTCAAGCGCCAGCTCACCAAGGACCGCGACAATGCCAAAGCATTACTGCAAGAATACTTAAACACTAAACAATAGAGCAATCAAAAATGGAAATCATCAACTTGTGTGAACACAACTCGCTTGTGGGACAGTTCATGAGCGAAATCCGTGACAAAGGGCTGCAGCTGGACCGTCTGCGTTTCCGCGCCAATATCCAGCGCTTGGGACAAATCATGGCTTACGAAATATCTAAGAAGCTCCATTACCGCACCGTGGGCGTGACGACTCCCCTGGGAGTGAAGCAGTGCAGTGTATTGGATGAGCGCGTGGTGCTGTCTACACTCCTGCGTGCCGGTCTGCCGTTCCATGAGGGCTTTCTGAGTTACTATGACGATGCCGAAAATGCCTTTGTGTCGGCTTACAGGAAATATTTCCCCAAGACCGATGACTTTGTCGTTCACATCGAGTATATCGCCAGCCCACGCCTGGATGACAAGACACTGATCATTGTAGACCCGATGCTCGCTACCGGTTCGTCGATGGAACTCGCTTACCAGGCCCTGGTGACCAAGGGTCATCCTGCCCACATCCATGTGGCAAGCGTAGTGGCTACCCCCAAGGCTATTGATGTGGTGCGCCAGCACCTGCCCGAGGACAGGACCACACTGTGGACCTGTGACATCGATGACGAACTCAATGAGCACAGTTACATCGTACCCGGCCTAGGCGACTGCGGCGACCTGCTCTACGGGGAGAAAGAGTAAAATTAGTTCTGGGTATTCTAGATGCGCTAGATAATCTGGATCATTAGACAACTGAAAACAGACAACAACAATGGTACGAAAATATGATTACCTCGTCATCGGTTCGGGTGTAGCCGGTATGAGTTTTGCCCTCAAAGTGGCAAAGACGGGCACTGTAGCCCTCGTGTGCAAATCCAAGATGGAAGAGGCCAACACCGACCTCGCCCAGGGTGGCGTCGCCACGGTGACCAACCTCGAGGTGGATAACTTCGACAAGCACATCCACGACACGATGGTGGCGGGCGACTGGCTCAGCGACCCCGAGGCCGTGAAGAAAGTCGTTACCGAGGCCCCTGCCCAGATTCAGGAACTGCTGGGCTGGGGTGTGGACTTTGACAAGAACGAGAAGGGTGAGTTTGACCTGCACCGTGAGGGCGGTCACAGCGAGTTCCGCATCCTGCATCACGCCGACAACACGGGCCACGAAATCCAGGTGTCGCTCATCGATACGGTCAGGAACCACCCCAATATTGATATCTACGAGGACCACTTCGCTGTTGAAATTCTCACGCAGCACCATCTGGGTAAAATCGTGACCCGGCGTACATCGGGCATCGAGTGCTATGGCGCCTATGTCCTCAATCAGGAGACTGGCGAGGTCGATACTTTCCTGTCGCGCGTGACCCTCATGGCCACGGGTGGCGTTGGCTGTGTCTACCACACCACGACCAACCCGCTGGTAGCAACGGGTGACGGCATCGCCATGGTCTATCGCGCCAAGGGTACGGTCCAGGACATGGAGTTCGTCCAGTTCCATCCCACTGCACTGTATCATCCCGGCGACCGCCCCGCGTTCCTCATTACCGAGGCCATGCGCGGTTACGGCGGCGTGTTGCGCAACCTGGGAGGTGAGGAGTTCATGCAGAAGTATGACCCGCGCCTGTCGCTGGCACCGCGCGATGTGGTGGCACGAGCCATCGACAACGAGATGAAGCAGCGAGGCGAGGACCATGTCTTCCTCGATGTTACCCACAAGGATGCCGAGGAGACCAAGCACCACTTCCCCAACATCTACAAGCATTGTCTGGATCTGGGCATCGATATCACTAAGGACTACATCCCCGTGGTGCCCGCGGCCCATTACATGTGCGGCGGCATCAAGGTCGACCTGAACGCATGCTCGAGCATCAAGCGCCTGTATGCCGTGGGCGAGTGCTCTTGCACGGGTCTGCACGGTGGCAACCGTCTGGCCAGCAACTCGTTGATTGAGGCCGTCGTGTATGCCGACGCTGCCGCCAAGCATGCCATCGAGCACCGCAATGAGTTCTCGTGGCGCGAGGACATTCCCGCTTGGGACGACGCCGGCACTATCCATCCTGAGGAGATGGTGCTCATCAGCCAGAGCGAGAAAGAGGTGGGCGAAATCATGGCAAACTATGTGGGCATCGTGCGCAGCAACCTGCGTCTCGACCGCGCGTGGAACCGTCTGGACATCCTCTACGAGGAGACCGAGCGGCTGTTCAAGACCAGCAAGGTGTCGCGCCGCATCTGCGAGTTGCGCAACATCATCAATGTGGCTTACCTCATCACCCGCCAGGCCAAGGACCGCAAGGAGTCACGCGGTCTGCACTACACCATCGATTATCCCCCTCAACCCAAGAGTGAGGAAGACCTGAAACTGTAAATCTGGCTTATGGGCCATTTTGTGAAATCGGGTTTTTGGCTTCGTCGTTTGTCTGCTGTTGGCGATGACGATGGCCTCATGTGATGATGAGCCCAGTAAATGGGCCAAGGGGGGATTGCCCACTGGCTGACCAGCAGTTGGAAATTAGTTATGTGCTGCCATTATGGTAGCACATATTTTGTGTGGGAATGGGATAGCAGATGATTCGGACCTTGCGGGGCTAATGCTGATTTCGCTGATTAAGTTTCCCTGATTTCCTCAAACTCGGCATCGGTGACCTGCTCCTCGATGATGATGCGTGCATCATCGTTGGGGGCGGTTTCCTCGATGACCGTGCCGCTGATTTCCTCAAAGTCGGCATATTCGCCCTCGTTGCTCGTGAAAATTTTGCGTTCACCGGTCTCGGTGTATTCCTCTTCATCGTCCTGGCGGTGGGGACGCTCATGCTGCTGGCGGCCGCGGAATGACTCATTGACGCGACGGCGCAGGTTCCTCATGTAGAGCCACCCCTTGAACACCGGGATGCCTATCATCAGGAGCAAAATGAATAATATGAACAGGAAAAAGGGCATTCCTTATGGTTTTTTATTGTTCCTTTTTGATAACAGACAGCAGCACATACAGCATGATGGCGGCAGCCAAACCCGACAACCCCATCAGTGCGACGAAGGCTACTGTCGCGACAATCTGCAAATATTGTGCCCAATTTTCCTTGAGCGATGACAGGTTGTGCATCTTCAACGAGAACATGCGCAGGTTGCACACCATCAGCAATGACAAAGCCACGATGAGCAGAATCACCATCCACAGCGGGGTGGTACTTGTGGCATACCATGCCGTGAAGCCTATCCAGAAGATGGCGTTGGCGGGGATGGGAAGGCCGGTGAACACGGTGCCCTGGGTGGGGTCGGTATTGTAGCGGGCAAGCCTGATAGCGCCAAATACGGGCAGCAGCATGGCCACCAGCGCCCAGTGCCCCGCGTGTTGTTCAATCATGATGTTATACAGCACCATGGCGGGGGCGAGACCGAAACTCACCAGGTCGGCCAGCGAGTCCAGCTCAGCGCCGATGTTGCTCACAGCGTGGAGCGCGCGTGCCACGAGACCGTCACAGAAATCGGCGACGGCTGCCAGCGCGATGAGTATAAATGCCCACTGATAGCCCTTGAGCTGAGTGCCGCACATCGTGTCAAAACAGTGAAACGCCGCGATGCATGCAAGACAGCCGAACAGCAGGTTCAGCGATGTGATGGCATTGGGTATGTTGTTACGGATTGCTTTCATGATTCTTTCTTCTTGTTGTTGAGACGGGCTACGAGGGTCTCACCACCCCAGGTGCGGTCGCCCAGTTTGACCAGAATCTCGGTGTCAAGAGGCAGGAAAATGTCCACCCTGGAGCCGAACTTGATGAAGCCGATAAAGTCATTCACATCGACCTGTTCACCTTGCTCGACATAGGTCACAATGCGGCGGGCAATGGCACCGGCAATCTGGCGCACGAGGATTTCCTCGCCCGTGCTGGTGCGGATGACAATCGACGAGCGCTCGTTGTCGCTGCTCGACTTGGGCAGGTTGGCGGCCAGGAAACGGCCCGAGTGATGCTTGTAGTAGATGACCTCACCCTTGACCGGAACCCAGTTGGCATGGACATTGAAGATGGTCATGAACACCGACAATTGGATGACATTGCGGTGCAGGTATTCATCCTCATACACTTCCTCGAGTGCTACCACGGTGCCGTCAACACTCGACAGCACTGCCGTGCCATCGCTGTTGTCGCCCTTGAAGCGCCGTCGCGGCAACCTGAAGAAGTTGAGCACCAGCAGGAACAATATCGCCATCAGTGCAATCAAGACCCAAGCCACTGGCTTGTAGTCAAAAAAGTGATAAGCCATCGCCCCGCTTGCCACCATAATCAGGAACAGGACAAGCAGAATATTTTCTCCCTCGTGATGGATTTTGACTTTCATCTCATCGGTATAATATCGATTAACTTGCAAAGATAATAATAAGTTTTCACTTTTTGGTTTTCAGTTCCCTGTTTTTTCATTTCACTATTGTAAAAAGGGGGGCGGGAGCGCATGGTGATGGTGCTGATGATAAGAAACGAAACTGCAACCTTGCAGGAAATCGGGGTGCGCAAGTATCGTCTGTAACTTTGCAATGTCAACTTGAATGACGCGTTTTTTAGAATCATTTTTTTTATTCATATTCAAAATTCCAGCATTATGAAAACTACAGTTTACAATGTGATCATCCTCGACAAGAGCGGCTCCATGTCAAGCATTGCACGCCAGGCCATCGACGGCGTGAACGAAACCATCGGTTCCATCAAGAGTGCCCAGGAAAAAAATGCCGACCAAACACACCTGGTGACGCTGGTCGCCTTCTGCGGCTGCGAGCAGCGCCTCATCTATGACAACATCCCCGTTGCCGAGGTCAAGCCCCTCACCGACAAGGACTACCGTCCCTGCTGTATGACGCCGTTGTATGACGCCATCGGCACCACCATCACCCGCGTGCACCGCCTCAAGAGTGATGATGCCAGCTCGCTGGCACTGGTGACTATCATCACCGACGGCTATGAGAATGCCTCCCACGAGTTTTCCCTGAACGCCATCAAGTCGCTCATCGACAGTTACAAGGAGCAGGGCTGGCAGTTCACCTACATCGGCGCCGACCATGATGTGGAGCAGGTGGCCTATTCTCTCCACATCCAGCACCACCTGCAGTTTGAAAAAAGCGAAGCTGGCACCATGAGCATGTTTGCCAAGGAACGCAAGGCTCGCGGCAAGTGGATTGACAAGATGTCCTGCATCATGTCTGCTCCCTGTAAGTCGGAGTCAGAGCGCAATGAGCGCATCAAGGAGGCCAACGACGCTGATTATTTCGCATAAGGCATAATCGCCATGAAAACATGCAGCGGGCCACCTTTAGTGCAAGGCGGCCCGTTGGCATGGTTTTTGCAGTTTTATTACATTATCCTTCATCTTTTTCTCACCCGTTAATTCCGCTTCTTGATTATGGAAACCCCCGAATTTCGCCACTTGCTCCAAAATCTTGATTATGGCCACATCTATGTTATTGGCAATCCCAAGCAGACGCACAACCTGCGGTGGTTCGCCTCGATGATTGAACCCACGATTCGCCCGCTCTCGTTAAAGTGGGTCGAATCTTGGGATGTTGACCACACCGTCATTGCCGCCCGCCGCTTCAATGTGGGTAATATGGGCCGATATGCCACTGTGCAACTGCACCTCAACAGGTACGGCCGCAGCGACAGTTACTCGCTGCTTGCCGCCGTGCACACCTTCAGCGACTGCCTGTCCGATGTGATGGACGATGGTCAGGGCGATGTCATCATCAACGAGCGGGAATATAGCGACCGCAATGAGCCGCCTCATGGCGCTTGGGGTGCGTCCACATCCTCGACACCGTTAGGCAATGTCCTTGACAAATTTGAAGTTGATTCCGCACCTCAGGACCACACCCGTGTCGAGCTCAAGTATCACGATTTTTATCTGGAGGGCCCCGAGACGATGCCTGAGGTGATGCCTGAGGCGATATCTGCTGAGTCGCAACAGTTGAAGCGAGAGGCCTCCGAGCCCAACAGACAGAAAATGTCACTGCGCAAGCGCCTGAGCAGGAAGTTCTCCAAGACCAAGTCTACAGGTACAAGCAAGAAGCGTGATGAGGATACTGTCTTGAGCGATGATGCATGGCTCAGAGAGGAAGCAAAATTCAGGGAAGCAAAACACAGAGAGGTTCAATTCAGAATCGATGAAGACCAGCTTCAAGATCAGTATATGATCGTGAAGGACGATGAGGGGTCTGATGATAGTGTTTATGCAGAAGAATCATGCGATGCCGGCGTAATGGCCGCTCCCGAGGTCGAGGAGGTGGATCTTGTGGTCGAGGAAATCCGGGAGACCAGGGAAATCGAGTCGGAATATGAGCGCGATGTGCGGGACCTCAGGGCCAGGATTGTCGCTTTTATTGCCAAGTATCATCAAGACCCCGAGCAGGTGATGTCAGTCATGCTCGAGGGCAAGGTGCTGTTAGGGCAGACGCCCGGCCGCCTCTTAGTGAACGGCGACATGAAAATCGTGCTGCCCGACTACGATGAGATGGAAATCAAGATGCCGGCCATGGCACGCACGCTTTACATCCTGTTCATGAAGCAGCGTGTCATGGGGCTGGGTGGCTTTGAGTTAAAGAACATCGACCAGTATCGTGACGAGATGGTGGATATCTACTCACTGGTGAAGCCTGGTGCTGACGAGGAGCGTGTGCGCCGCACTGTGGACAACCTGTGTGACCCGTTCAGCAATGCGCTCAACGAGACGATTTCCAGAGCCAACGGCTTTATCAGGAAATGTATTGTTGACAAGAATTTGCAGAAACAGTATCTCATCTCGGGTGCAAGAGGCGAGGAGTACTCCATCGGCCTTGACCCCGGGATGATGACCATCCCGCGCGCTCTGCTGCAAGAGGGAACAGCGTGAAATCAACAGGTTAACTATAGAAAAGAAGGGGCAGGGTGTTCATCACACATCCAGCCCCTTTTTTTATCATTAGTGATATTGGATTAAACCCTGTTAAAGGCGACAGTGTTTTTAAAATATCAATCGGGGTTGTTGTTGAGGAAACTGTACTGGACGAAGGCCTCGATGGCCTCATAGGTCGCCAAGCCCAACTGCTGGTATTTCTCGGCCAGGTCGCGGTTGCGCTCGATGGAGCGTTGCCACGGCAGTTTGCCGTCGATGTTGGAGCGGAAGGGGGCATCGTGGATCTGGGAGTGGAACTTGAGGATAGCCTCGCGCTTGTCACCAAACTCCTCGGGACTCATGGGCACGGCCATCTCCACATGGTCTACATCCCATTGTCCCCACTGGCCGCGGTACATCCACACGCGGCAGTCCTGCATGAACGGCTCACCCTTCAGGTTATCCAGCGCATGCATCACGGCTCCGGAGGCGCGGGCATGCGTGCCATGGGGATCCACCAGGTCGTTGTCAAAGAAAATCTGATGGGGCTTGACCTGGACAATGAGATCCTGTATTACCTGAATGTCGGCATCGGTGAGCTTGCCTTGTCCGTGCGGATCGTTGATGTAGAACGGCATGCGCAGGTCATACAGGTTTTTTCTCCTGACACCCATCTGCCGGCAAGCCATCATGGCCTCGCTCAGCATGATTGAGCCCTTGAAATAGCGCAGGGTGTCGGCGTCGTCGGTGGTTGTCGTCCCCTTGATGAGCTTGACCAGTGTTTCCTCAATGAACTTGAAACTGGAGCCTTCAAAATGTTTCGTCAACCGCTCGGCGAGCAGCACACTGCGCATCATGTCATCATCGCTGACGGCAAAGTCGCCGTCGGTCTGGAACGCTATGCTCACCTCATGCCCCTGCTGCACCAGCCGGCGCACGGTACCGCCCATCGACACCACCGCGTCGTCGGGGTGGGGGCTGAAGATGAGCACTCGCTTGGGATAGGGCTTCTCGCGCTCGGGGCGATAGGTGTCGTCGGCATTGGGTTTGCCGCCGGGCCAGCCAGTGATGGTGTGTTGCAGGTCGTTGAATATCTTGATGTTGACATTATAGGCCGAGTCGTAGAGTGCCACCAGTTCGCTCAGGCCATAGTCGTTGTAGTCCTCGTTGGTGAGTTTAAGGACAGGCTTTCCCGTCTGCTCGCACAGCCACACGATGGCACGGCGGATGAGATGGTCGTTCCATTCACACGAGGTAACCTTCCAGGGGTAGCTGATGCGGGTCAGGCGCATGGCAGCGTCAAGGTCGGCATAAATCTGGACATCGTTATGCACTTGCAGGAATGAGGCGGGCACCAGGTCGGTCAGCTTGCCCTCGATGGTATTGAACAGGGCTGTTGCCGATTCCTCTTCCCATGCCACGCAGATGATGCGTCGGGCGCTCAGGATGTTGCCGATGCCCAGGGTGACCGCAGTCTTTGGGGCTGTGTCGCTCTGGAACGCTTCGGCGATGCGGCTGCGCGACTCATTGCCCAGCAACATCAGGCGGCAGGCGCTGTTGCGGGCTGAACCAGGCTCGTTATAGGCAAGAGAGCCGTCAGGGTTCAGGTCGCACAAGACCAGATCCAGTCCTCCGGCATCGATGATTTCGCGCTCATAGGCCTTGCAGTGGCGATGGGTGTTCTCGCTGGCATTGTGGCGGCGCAGGGCATGGATGTGGTCGGGCTCGATATCCACCTTGGAATACAGATGCTCGGTAATGCGTTGATTCAGGCTCAGGTCTTCATCGTCGGTCGTTCCCACCTCGCTCAGGTTGAAAGCCACCACGCTGGCAAAACTCACTTTGTCGGCAAAGTAGAGCTTGACAAGTTCATCATAGACCTTGAACACATATCGGCCCGTGCCGAAACCGATGACACACCTGCCTCGGGTCTCAACACACTCGTTGATGACATTGGCCACGGCGAGGGCAGCCTCGCGGGCTCCCTGTTCGGCGCTTTCCAGTACCGTGGCGGGAATTTTCTCATATCGGGTAAGCGATGCGAGTTCTATCTCATTCTCAGGGCAATAGTAACGGCTCGATACCTGATAAAACTTGATATTGGTCTTTAAATCCGTCTTCATCTTTTTTACCTCAGTTGATTTCAACCAAGCAAATATAGTCAAAAAATCATTGCCGCAATGCTTTTCCCCGAGTTTTTTGCCAAGTTCATGGAAATGGGCAAATGTAACGGGGGTTAAGGCACTTGGGAAAACGATATTGCAAGAGTGGTGGATTCTTTGTACCTTTGCGGGGTTAAAAGAGTAAAACATGGCAATGAATTTGAAATACGACAGCCAGGGCGATGCAGCCAAGCGCTTGCTGCTCGAGACCTACGGCTGCCAGATGAATGTGGCCGACAGCGAGGTCGTCGCCACGGTGATGAAGATGGCGGGCTATGAGACATGCGAGGAACTGGACCAGGCCGACGCGATATTCATCAATACCTGCTCGGTGCGCGACAATGCCGAGCAGAAGATTTTCTCGCGCCTGAACCAACTCAACGCCTACCGCCACAAGCGCCAGCGCCGCCTCATCATCGGTATCATCGGCTGCATGGCCGAGCGCATGAAGGAGGTGCTCATCAACGACTATAGCGTGGACCTGGTGGCTGGCCCCGACGCCTATCTGGAACTGCCGGCACTCATCGGCCTGGCCGAGCGGGGCGAGAAAGCCATCAACACCGACTTGTCGACTACCGAGACCTACCGTGACATCATCCCGTCGCGTGTGGCAGGAAGCAGGGTGAGCGGCTTCATCAGCATCATGAGGGGCTGCAACAACTTCTGTACCTACTGCATCGTGCCCTATACCCGTGGCCGCGAGCGCAGCCGCGAGCCGCAGAGCATCCTCAACGAGTTGGCCGACCTGCGAGAGCGCGGTTTCAAGGAGGTGACGTTGCTGGGCCAGAATGTCAATTCCTACCTCTACAAACCCGAGGACGGCAGCGAGCCCGTCGACCTGGCGCGCCTGCTGGCAATGGTCGCCGAGGCAGCCCCCGAGATGCGCGTGCGCTTCACCACGAGCAACCCCGAGGACCTGAGCGACGCCATCATCGACACGATGGCAAGCCACGACAACATCTGCAACCACATCCACCTGCCGGTGCAGAGTGGCAGCAACAAGGTGCTGAAACTCATGAACCGCAAGTACACCCGCGAGTGGTACCTCGACCGCATTGCGCGCATCCGCGCCGCCATGCCCGACTGCGGCATCTCGACCGACATGTTCACGGGCTTCCACGACGAGACCGAGGAGGACTTCCAGGAGACCTTGTCGCTGATGCGCGAGGTGGGCTTTGACTCGTCGTTCATGTTCAAGTACAGCGAGCGCCCCGGCACCTTTGCCGCCAAGAATCTGCCCGACAATGTCCCCGAGGATGTGAAGATTGACCGCCTCAACCGCATGATTGCCTTGCAGAACGAACTCTCGCTGTGCAGTAACCGGGCCGATGTGGGCAAGACATTTGAAGTGCTCGTCGAGGGCTACAGCAAGCGCAGCCGCGACGATATGTTCGGACGCACCCAGCAGAACAAGGTCATCGTCTTTCCCGCCCATGGCGAGCAACCCGGCGACAAGGTGATGTGCCGTGTCCTGAGCGCCTCGAGCGCCACCCTCAAGGGCGAGCGCGTGACCCCCTCAGAATAAGGATTTTAACTTAAACCAAGATACTATGACTTTTGCCAACAAATGTAATGAGATATTTGACGAGATTGTGAAACTGTACCATGTCACTGATGATGTGGATGCCGTGTTCAGCAATCCGTTTGCCCCCGACAGCATCGAGCACAGCCTGGCCCGCAAGAACTGGATTGATGCCGTGCAGTGGCATCTCGAGGATATCATCCGCGACGAGAATATCGACCCCGTCGAGGCCCTGACCCTCAAGCGCCGCATCGACCGCAGCAACCAGGACCGCACCGACCTTGTCGAGGAGATTGACGCCTACTTCCGCCAGCAGTATGCCGCTGTGGATGTATTGCCCGGTGCAACCATCAACACCGAGAGCCCGGCTTGGGCTATCGACCGCTTGTCGATACTTGCCCTCAAGATCTGGCACATGCGCGAGCAGACTGAGCGCACCGATGCCGATGCTGCCCATATCGCCAAGTGCCAGACCAAACTCGATGTCCTGCTTGAGCAACGCGACGACCTGACGACCGCTATCAACCAGTTGCTTGACGACATTGCTGGGGGACGAAAGTTCATGAAGGTCTATCGGCAGATGAAGATGTATAACGACCCCGAGACCAACCCCGTCCTGTATGGCAAAAAGTGACTTGTCGAGGCGCAATGTGCTTGTCATGCGCTTCTCTGCGTTGGGTGATGTGGCGATGGCTATCCCGGTGCTGTACCCCGCCTGCCGCGCCAATCCCGGAACGCGTTTCGTCATGCTGACCAAGAAATGGCCGGCATCGATGTTTCATGACCGCCCTGATAATCTGCAGGTGCTGGGCATCGATGTCAAGACGGAATACAGAGGCTTTTTCGGGTTGGTGAGACTCGCCTTGAAGTTGCGACGCGAGTACGGCATCGATGCCGTGGCCGACCTGCACAATGTGCTGCGCACACGCGTCATGGGGCTCGTTTTCAAGTGTTGCCGCATTCCAGTCGTGAAACTTGACAAGGAACGGGACCGCCGCAAGGCGCTCATCCATCACAAGAGTGATGAGCCGGTAACCCCAACCATCGACCGCTACCGTAATGTGTTTGTCGAGTTGGGCCTGGAGGCCCCCGACGATTTCACGCGCCTGTATGACGGCAAACCATTGCCCGAGAGCCCTCTCGTTCCCGAGAAGGGGCAGGGACAGCGGTGGATTGCTGTCTCGCCGTTCTCGGCCCACGAGGGCAAGGTATATCCGCTGGAACTCATGAAGCAGGTCATAGCCCTGCTCAACAAGCGCGAAAACTACAGGATTTTCCTCATGGGAGGCGGCAAGGAAGAGAAATTGGCACTCAGGGATATTGCACGCGGCAATCAGCACATCATCTCGATGGCTGAGATAAAACACGGTTTCATCGACGAATATGTGTTGCTCGGCAAGTGTGACGCCATGCTCACGATGGACTCGGCCAACATGCACCTGGCTTCACTGATGGGCCTTAAGGCTGTGACTATCTGGGGCGCCACCTCGCCCGCCTGTGGTTTCCGTGGCTACCGGCAGGATGCTGACACCGATATCCAACTCGAGAATATGGAGTGCCGGCCCTGTTCCATCTATGGGGAACGGTCCTGCAGGTACGGCGATTTCCGGTGCATGGCCAACATCACGTCCGAGCGCATCGCCCAGCGGGTAATTGACCTGGTTGAGCAAGGACGCTGAACCCGCATGTGAATGCTTCTGTATCCGCGTGGTTAAGATGGTGCGGTTTTTGAATTAATTCAATGGTTTATTGCATATTTCGATGATATGATATAACTTTGCCATGCGATAATAATCATTTGTGTCACTCTAATCCTGCGTTCCAAATGGCAACCGTAAAGAAACAACATAAAAATGTGCTGGTCATGAGGCTCTCTGTGCTGGGCAATGTGGCGATGGCCATACCTGTGCTGTACCCAGTGTGCAAGGCCAACCCCGACACGCGTTTCATCATGCTCACCAAGCGTTGGCCCGCTTCGATGTTCCATGACCGTCCCGCCAACCTCAAGGTAGTGGACTTTGATGTCAAGGAGAACCACCGTGGACTGATTGGGCTGCTCAAGTTGGCGGCACAACTCCACAAGCTTTATGACATCGATGCCGTAGCCGACCTGCACAATGTGTCGGGAACCAAGATTATCGATGCTTACATGAGACTCAAGGGAGCCCAGATAGCCAAGTTGGACAGGGAGAAGGCCAAGCGCAAGGCATTAGTGACACACCGGTCAACCGAGCCCATCACTCCCATCCATCAGCGTTACCGCAATGTGTTCACCCAATTGGGGTTTGAGGCTCCTGACACTTTCACGCATCTGTACGAGGGACGCGACTGGCCCGACAGCCCCATTGTGCTGGATAAGGAGCCCGGTCAGCGATGGATTGCCATATCGCCCTTCTCATCACATCGACAGAAAGCCTATCCCCTCGAACTCATGGAGCAGGTCATTGCCGAGTTGAGTAAGCGCGAGAACTACTGGATTTTCCTCATGGGCGGCGGCAAGGCCGAGAAAATCGCGCTCAGGGGGATTGCCCGCAAGTACAAGGGCGTCACTTCGATGGCCGAGGTCAAGCACAGGTTTATCGACGAGTATGCGTTGTTTGCCAAGTGCGACCTGATGCTCACGATGGAATCGGCCAACATGCACCTCGCGTCGCTGGTCGACCTGCAGGCCATGACCATCTGGGGACCCACATCACCGGCATGTGGATATCTGGGCTACAACCAGGTCGTGGAAGACGATATCCAGCTCGATATGGATTGCCGTCCCTGTTCCATCACGGGTGACAAGACCTGCAAGTATGGTGACTACCGTTGCCTGCGCAATATCAAACCCGAGGACATCGTCAAGCATGTCGTCGAGGCAGTAGAACACAACGCCGAGCACAAGACCAAGGCGACCAAACTGGCCATCTCGCGCCAGCAAGAACAAGATTCACACAACAGTAAGGAGGAATGAAAAAAACGATCCTTATCACTGGAGCCGGCGGTTTCATCGGCGGATTTCTGGTTGAAGAAGCCCTCAAGCGGGGCTATGACACATGGGCGGCTGTGCGTTCTACCACCAGCCGCGAGTTCTTGACCGATGAACGCATCCATTTCATCGAACTCGATTATACCGACCAGGACCGCCTGGAGGAAACCCTGCGCGACCACATGGGCGAGTGGGGCAGGTGGGATTACATTGTCCACAACCTGGGCATGACCAAGAGCACCAATTATCTGGACTTTGAACGGGTGAATTATGGTTTCCTGCGCACTCTGGTTGACGCGCTCAAGAACACCGGCATGACGCCCGATGGCTTCTTGTTGATGAGCAGCCTGAGTGTCATGGGACCTGGCGATGAGCAGAATTATAGGCCCATGTCGGCGACCGATGTACCGCAGCCCAACACTTTCTATGGCGTGTCAAAACTCAAGGCCGAGACCTACCTGCAGATGGTCGAGGGCTTCCCGTATACCATCTTCCGCTGCACGGGCGTCTATGGACCGCGTGAGAAAGACTATTTACTGATGATCAAGAGCATCAAGCGAGGCTTTGACTTCAGCGTGGGTTTCAAGCAGCAGATGCTCACCTTCATCTATGTCAAGGACTTGGTGACCGGTGTGATGGACGCGTTGGAAAAAGGCCCGATGCGCAAGGCTTACTTCATCAGCGAGAACCAGGCCTATACACAGCAGGAGTTCCGCAAGATTGTGTGCGAGGAATTGGGCAAGAAATCTGTCCTTCATGTGACTTGCCCCTTGTGGCTGGTCAAGTTGGTTTGCCGTGTTGCTGAGTTTATCGGCAAGGTCACGATGAAACCGAGTACCCTCAACCGCGACAAGTTCAAGATATTGAAGCAGCGCAACTGGCTGTGCGACACCAGCGAGGCGCAACGCGACTTCAGCTTCAATCCCAAGTATTCGCTTCGTGAAGGCATCCGCGAGGCCATTGCCTGGTACCGCGAGGCGGGATGGCTATGATGAAACCCGTTTTCCTGATTGGTTACATGGGCTGCGGCAAGACCACGCTGGGCGAGGTGCTTGCCCGGCAGATGGGCCTGCGCTTCATCGACCTTGACGGGTTCATCGAGGCCCGCCAGGGCATGACAATCATCAAAATCTTCGATGAAATGGGGGAAAACCGTTTCCGTGAGCTGGAAGTTGATGCGCTGGAGGAAGTGGCTGCAATATCCGATGTCATTGTCAGCTGCGGTGGTGGCACGCCCTGCCACGGCGACAACATGGCAATTATGAATGCTGCCGGCATCACCGTGTGGCTCACCACCAGCCCCGAACGCATCACCGCCCGCCTGCTCCTGCCCGAGCAGAAGTGCAAGCGACCCAAAATCAATACCCTTCCTCCCGACGAGGTCCTGCCCCTGGTTGAGCGGGAACTGCGGGACCGTGCACTCTTTTATTCCCAATCCAGGTTGCAGTTCGATTCCACCGACATCGAAACAGCCGAGGCCACAGAGCGCACCGCTCGCCGCCTCGCAGCCATCCTGAAACAAGAAAACTGACAGCGCCCGTTCAGCAAAGGGCCACTGTCAGTCTCTTTCTCGCTATTGATTTGTCAAGATAATGCCGGGTCAGGGACGTGGGTATAAGTACTGCCCATCGACAAGCATTTTGATGAGTTTTCCTGTCGTGTCATAAAATTTGGCATTGTCATCATATCCGGTAACCTTGATGAGCGTCTGGCCGTTCTCGTCAACGATGATTCCTGCTCCATAGCCTGGAACTTCCATGATGCGGTTGCTTTGTTTGTCAATGACGATGGCCTCGTCGTCGGTTGTCGTCACGATTCCAAGACCTGCAACGAATGGCGTGACGGCAGAATAGATGGCTGGCACCACCATTTTGCCGCTGGTGTCAATATAGCCGTATAGTTCGCCATCACCATCATCATTCGGCAAACCCACTCCAGCCAAACCATCACTGAAGGGTTCTGCCGAACTGAATTGTGGCTTAATGGCAACCCTGCCTTGTCGGTCAAGATAGCCAAACGATGGAGATTCTTCAACAATGGATTCTTCATCTTCGTTATAGTAGTAGAAAGGCATGAATCCTTCATTGTAAGACATGGTGTTGGTGTAATAAGTTTTGCCATCGATTTGAAGTTGAAGGGTGCAACCGAAGATATTTGCATCGACATCACTGAATACCATATCACTCAATTGATGGCCTTCAAAGTCCCAAAAACCGTATTGATACTGTTCCTCGCCGTCAGTCTCGCCAATTTTTTTGCCGAAGGCAAGGGCTTTGCTATAGCCATCAAAAGCGGTTTTGTCATATTGGAGGGGTATGATTTCCTCGCCCTTCATGTTGATGATGCCATATTTGGAATCTTTACTTACAATCAGGTTGCCGTAGCATATTTTGGTGTACAGATCGTCATAAACCATGGGCAAGACCTCTTGGCCTGCCATGTCAATCACGCCGATATGACCCTGCTTGGTGTCGATTGTGGCAAGATAATGGTATTCATCGTCAGTGTCGTCTCCCAGTGTCTCAAGGGGTACCAGCATTTCCTTGGAAAACGGGATGGCAACATGACCTATCGAGTCGAGTATGCCGCAAGTCACGCCACAGGCCTCAAAGTCCCCGCCGGTCTTGACTAAGCATTCAACATCGCCCTGAATGGCGACAAAGTAGTATTTTTCGTTAGAGCCGAAAGTCTGCAGGAGCGCATATTTGATGGGAATGATCGTCGACCCTGTGCTCGAGATAAGACCCATCTTGTTGTCTTGCCAGACATAGTAGAGGTTCTCTAATTGTTGGATGGAGTCATACTGCAGCGGGATGAATAACTTGTTGTCGGCATTGACAACGCCCATTTTACCGTTTTTCTTGACAATCACATCGTCTTCTCCCCAGTAGTTGATGAGTTCATCATATTGCTTGGTCAGCAGCGCTTCGCGCTCGCTGACTTCATATTCTTGGGCCGCAATGGGAAGTGCGAGGGCCATGACAGCAATCATCAACAGCAATTGCTTGATAAGGTAAGATTTTTTCATGTTGTAAGTGGGTTAAAGATTAATTCTAGGGGTGGATTAATACACTCAGTGAGTGAGATGCCGCAAAATTAATCACTTTTCGCTGAAAAACAAGTGCTCGGCGCCTGTTTTTCGCGCCGCCGGAGCATAAAATGCAAAATTTGCCGATATGGAAAAATTGATGTACTTTTGTCGTTCCAAGTTTTAGATAAAGAGGTATATGGCTAGCGATAGGCGCAAGTGGTATGTGGTGTGGCAGGGTACCGAACCTGGCATCTGTGACTCGTGGGCCGAATGCGAGTCGAGGGTCAAGGGCTATCCCGGTGCCCGTTACAAGGCTTTTGCGACCCAGGAGGAGGCAGTCGAGGCTTTCCGCAACGACCCGGGTGAGATGGAAATTCTCAGGGCCATTGCCCGTGCGCCCCGCGAGTTCGTCAACTATGACGCCATCCCTGGTATCGTGCATGACAGCATCGCCGTCGACGGAGCCTGCTCGGGCAATCCCGGTATGATGGAATACCGTGGGGTGGATGTGCCCACCGGTGTAGAACTGTTCCACCAGGGTCCGTTCCCCGATGCGACTAACAACATCGGTGAGTTCCTGGCCATCGTGCATGCCCTCGCGATGTTCCACAACGGTGGCAACGGCCATACCGCCATCTACAGCGACAGCCGCACGGCGATGGCGTGGGTGCGCAACAAGCAGTGCCGCACCAAGTTGGCCCGTACCGCCGCCAATGCCCACTTGTTTGGGATCATTGCCCGTGCCGAGCGCTGGCTGGCCACTCACACCTGGACCAATGCCATCCTCAAGTGGGACACCAGCGAGTGGGGAGAGATACCGGCCGACTTTGGCCGTAAATGACATGAATATGGCAGAGAAGAAATTGATGAGATATCGTGATGAACTGGACAAGAGCTATGGCGTGGCAGGCATGGCGCTGGGATTGTCGGTCTTTGGCGCCGCCGAACTGTTCACCGCAGTCACCCTCGATGGCGAGGGGCCTGGCTGCATTCAGTTCACCCCCGAGTTTTTCTTTGCGGGCAATCCCCGCCTGTCGCCAAGGGGCGCCTGGAAATACATCCTGGGACATTACCGCATCACGGTGGGGCTCGCTGTTGCTAACGCATTGTGCCGGCGCATGGTGCTTGACAACGAGCGTGCCGACAAGCAGTTGCGTGACCAGCTTTTTGATGTGGCATGTGCCGATGGGCGCGACTATTGCCAATTGGAGCGCGACGAGGTGGAACCCATCTTTGACGAGGCCTTTGATAACATGATGCGGCTTTTTGCCGACCAGCGAGTGCGCAAGGCGATGGACACCTTTGCCGATGCCTTGCAGCAGCGCCGCACGCTTTCACATATTGATGTCACCGACATCCTTCAGCAACTCAACCTCGTTTAATAATTATTATATAAAATGTGTAAACAATCACTCTTTTAAAACATACTCACAACTAAAAAACTTAAAACTCACAACTTAAAACCATAAATCATGCAGACAGTACTATTCCATTCAACGATATACGGACCCATCCACAGCCGTCGATTGGGCATGTCATTAGGCATCAACCTCATGCCTAATGACGGCAAGATTTGTTCGTTTGACTGCCTCTATTGCGAGGCGGGCTTCAATGCGCAAGGACCCGGTAAAGATGGAGTGCCTAGCCGTGACGCCGTGAAAAAGCAGCTCAAGCGCAAGTTTGAAGAGATGACAAAGGAAGGCCAGACGCTTGATGTCATTACCTTCTCGGGCAACGGCGAACCCACGCTGCACCCCGAGTTCAAGAAGGTGGTCGAGGATGTGCTGCGCCTGCGCACCCAGTATTTCCCCAATGCCAAGGTGTCGGTGCTCAGCAATTCAACGATGGCCAGCAAGCCGGCCGTTGTCGAGGCCTTGCTCAAGGTGGACAACAACATCTTGAAGCTTGACAGTGCCTTGCCCCACACCTTCAGACTGCTCAACCGCCCCGTCTCGCCCAATTGTTTACCCGAAGGTGTCATTGCTGACCTCAAGCGATTCAATGGACAGTGCATTGTGCAGACCATCATGGTGCGGGGCGAGTATGAGGGACACCACATCGACAATACCACCGACGAGGAACTCGATGCCCTGTTGAGTGCTTATCTTCAGATCAACCCGCGCGAGGTGATGCTCTACAGCATCGACCGCAAGACGCCTGCCGAGAATCTGGAGAAGGTTTCCAAGGAGGAGTTGGAGCGCATCGCACAACGCTTCCGCGATGCGGGCATCAAGGTTCAGGTCAACGCCTGATGCCGTCGGCTGGTGAACTCACCATTTTCGGCTGGTTTTTGATATAGAAAATCCAAATTTGACACTAAATTGCCATTCAAAGGTTAATTTAGGTTAAATATTGGATTTTTTCTCTCAAATATTTGGTGGGTTTCGGGAACGGCTGTACTTTTGCAACGCTTTTGCGGCTCACAATATGTCAAATTGCGTGAGCGATTTTTTTGACGCCT
>ONYP01000081.1 GCA_900322135.1 uncultured Prevotellaceae bacterium | reverse complement strand
CGCTGTCCTTGGACAATTCCACCACGCGCTCAATGGTTTGCAACAGCGTCAACTCATTGGCGTCTTTCTCTTTCTTCTCGGAAATCAGATTTCCGTCCAAATCAATTTTCAAGCTAGGAGCAATGTGTACTCGTTTTCTTCCCATAATTCTATAATTAATGATGAATAAAATTTTCGATGGGCAAACTTGCCCACTTTCTTTATGGTAACATGGAAAGAAAGAATTCAACGGAAATCTGTTAATAGTTGTTAATTATTTACCTCCAGGTGGGCTTTTTTCATGCCTAAAACCTTGTCTTTTTGATGCGCCGCCCAGTCATTCTGTTTTTGCCGAAAAATCTTGCAAGCCGAATGCAATGCCAAACAAGTTTGAGCATTGCTGAGGCGCAGCAGATTTTATCCAAAACTGAAATCGGCAAAGATGATGATTGACATCCAGCAGCGCAACATCGCTGACCACAGCAATGTCATCCTGCAGCTCGTGGCACGCAGCACCGGCGACATCTTCTTCGATGCGGCGCTAGATAAGTCAAGCCCCTCAAGTCAGAATAATCGACTCTAGGGGTTTCGTTTTGGGAGCGTGATCCTGTCGGGACTTTTGAGTGGTATCTCAAGAGTCGCTATGATGCGTTAAAAGATTGTAGAGTGTTATATGTTTAGAAGAATTGGACGCAGACGGGTTTGCTCAGGAGGATGTCTTGATGGGTGTCGGTAAGGAGTCCTGTGTCGGCGTCGCGCATGAAGACTTGGATTTTGTTGCTGTCGCGGCAACAGCACAGCAGGAAACGGCCGTTGGGCGTGATGTTGAACATGCGGGGATGGGCTGCTGTGGGCTGATAGCCGATGTGCGTGAGCAGTCCTGTTTGGCTGTCGACTGCAAAGATGGCGATGCCATCGGCTTTCAGACGATTGCTGGAATACAGAAATCGGCCGTCGGGACTGATATGTATATCTGCTCCGCCTCGAGCACCCACGCTATCCGAGACGATTTCCTGGAGCGTTTCTAATCGTCCTTCATGATAGGCGAATACCGTCACCTTACCCGATAGTTCACTCATTAGATAGGCAAAACGGCCATCGTTGCTGAATGTCAGGTGGCGGGGCCCGGAATCTGCGCTGACATCGGCGGCTACTCCGTTGGCTATCACATCTTGCCCCTCGATGCGGAACGACAGGATGCGGTCTGCACTGAAGTCCGTGGCCAACACATATTTCCCGCCGGGCGTGAAACAGGCACAGTGAATGTGGGGAGCCTGCTGCCGCGTGAGGTCGGGACCTCCTGTTGCTCCTGGGCATTTCATGGCGAGTTCGGCAAGCGTTCCGCATTGCCTGAGCTGGAACACGCTCATTGAGCCCCCTGAATAATTGGCGGTGAGGGCCAGGTCGCCGTTGGTGGCCACATAACAGGGGTCTTCACCCTCGGTCGGTGCCGTATCGATGAGGCGCATTCCGCCGTTGTTGGTTATTCTTACGATGTTGAGCGAAGCCTTCTCGTCATGGGTCTCGCTGACCACATATATCAGTCGGCCATCACGAGATAGGGTCAGATAGGAAGGATTGTTTATTTCCAGTGAATCCAGCACCCGGGCTTCACCTGTCTCCTGATTGAACCGATAGGAATAGACACCCTTGCTGCCGCCGTCGGTGTATGTCCCGACAAACATCATTTCCACCTCTTGGGCCTGCACTGCTCCTATCCATGATAAAATCATAATCAATACACTCTTGAGTTTCATATCGTTTCCTTTTATCTTATTGCTCTAACTTCCAGCCATGATCGCCATGGTAAATCATCTGGCGGGTCATGCCGCCGTCGATGCAGATGTTCTCACCCGTGATAAAGCCTGCTTTGTCAGAACAGAGGTACATCACCATGTTAGCGATATCCATGGGATTACCCACGCGCCCTGCTGGCTGCTGAATGGCATCGGGCCCCTGATAGACCGTATAGGCCGTGTCTATCCAGCCCGGGGAGATGCTGTTTACCCGCACTTTTCCTGCAAGGCTGACGGCGAGCGCATGGGTCAGAGCGGCAATACCGCCCTTGGCAGCAGTGTAACTCTCGGTTTGAGGCTGGCTCATGCGGTCTCGCGAAGAGGAGATGTTCACGATGGCAGCCCCACAGGCAAAATAGGGAGAGAAGAGTTTGCACAGGTAGAACGGGGCAGTAACGCCCACACTCAATGCGTACTGGAACTCCTCGTAGCTGCACTCGTCGATTCCTTTCATCAACGGCAATGCATTATTGATGAGGTAGTCCACCCGGCCATATTCGTTGATGACCTCACGGGCAAACCGCTCCAGCACCTGCTGGTCGGCGATATCACCCACGAAGTGGTCCCCCGGCTGCTTGTCTATCACGCAGACATGGGCGCCAGCCTTTTGAAATTCCTCGGCGATGCAGCGTCCTATTCCCTGTGCCCCGCCTGTCACGACGACTACTTTATCCTTGAAATCCATATACTCTATTTTTGATGGGTTGTGCGGTTTAGTCTGCAAATATAATGATTTTTTGCGCCATTTGTTTATCCCGACAATGCTTGACAGTCCTTTTTCACTACATTCTGTAGCCAGAGTTCCCGTCTCGGATAAGTCAAGCCGAGAGAAATCCGACTTCAACCTCGGGAAACTCATTCAAGTGTGATAATGTGACGAGTAAAACTGAGTTTGCTATTCTCTCTGCAGGATTGATGAATTAACTTAATAGTAACATTGTATTACATGCATAAACAGATTTATTTGTGTACCTTTGCGCTATCAAATCAGTTTCGTGAGTGATGGGCAAAGCGCTCCTATACTTCATGCTGTTCGTCTGCATCACCTTGCTGACGATTGGCTGTGGCATGCTCTTGGCTGGCTTTATAGTGGGCCAAGGCCTCTATGACTGTGTGGGGATAGCAAAGGATGAGGTGGTGATCTTTGTCGTCATGTTGATGGGTGTTTTATGGTCCTTGGGCACTTGCTGGCTGTTTGTGCACAATGGTTACGGATCTTTTTCTTGGGGAAATCTTGATGCCACTCGCCGTATTTCGGCCGTTGTCCTGAGTGCGGTGCTGTTTATAGCCGTTGACGCATTAGCTTTCTGGTGCCATCATCTGCTGGTGCCCTTCAGCGACGAATACACACAGTTGTTGTCACTCTATCGGTCGCATCCGTTGATTACCCTGGTCACTCTGGTCATGATGTATGTGACTGTCCAAACCGTGTTCCTGAGTGGCATTTTGCGTCAATTGGTTTCCTCGCTGCGCCATCACTGGTTAGCCCTGACCATTGTTGCTGTGACAGTGGCTCTGCCCAACCTTCAAGAAGGGAGCGTGGGCATGGTCATGTTCTTGTTCGCTGTCGTCTCGGGATTGATTGAAGGATGGTTGTACCTGCGCACGCGAAGCATTTGGCCGGCAGTGGTCGGTCCGGTCGTCGGAGACTATGTGTTGTGGATGGCTTTGGGTAACACTCCGTCGTGGTGGATGGGTGCAGCAAGTGTGGTTATGATTCCGCCCGTGCTGTGGCTATTGCATCGGCAATTGGTCAGAGACTGAGAGTTGCAGTCCCACACCGCGCACGGTGACTATGCTCACCGTGGGGTCATCGGCGAGCAATTTGCGCAATTTGTTCACAAACACATCCAGCGACCGTGAAACAAAATAGTCATATCGTTGGTTCCAGCACCGGTTGACAATGGCTTCACGACGCACCACATCGTTCATGTTCTCGGCAAGTATCTGCAGAATCTGCACCTCCCTGAGCGTGATAATCTTCACTTCATCGGTCTGGATGTCTCGCAGGGTGGCATGGCTCACATCAAGGACGAACTTGCCGATGTGGTACTGGTTCTTTTCGACATAATTCCGTTGCCCGTTTTTAAGTTTGAGCAATGCTTGGATGTGTGCATCCAGTTCCTCGGGCATGAATGGTTTCTTGATATAATTGTTGATTCCTAACCTGAATCCTGCCTTCACATCATTGGGAGAAGTCAATGCCGATGTGAAAACCACGATGATGTCCTTATCGGTCTCACGAATGCGCTCCACCATTTCAAATCCATCCATCACGGGCATATCAATATCGGCAACGATGACATCAAATTCGTGGGTGTTCCACTCCCTGAGTCCCTCTTCACCATTGGCTGCCGTGGTCACTTGATAACCGCCGATGATTTCCTCCAGGCTTGTCTTCTCGATGTAACACAATGACTGGTCGTCCTCCACTATCAACAATCTGATCATAGCGTTACCTTGTTGGGAAACAGCAAAACAAACTGAGTGTATTCACCCTTGCGACTCTCAACAGTGACTTGTCCATCATGGGCCTGCATCACCTGATACACATAATTGAGTCCCAAGCCAAATCCAGGCGAATTGCCTTGGGTAGTGGCTCGTGCGAACTTGTCAAAGACAAATGGCAACTCATCATGCGCGATGCCCTGGCCGTTGTCCCTCACCGACACCAGAGTGGTACCTTTGTTGTGATAGGACTCGATGCGGATGGCAATCTCGTCCTTGCTATACTTTACCGCATTGTCGATAAGATTGACAAAGATTTCCTTGATCAACTCGGCATCACCCCAGACGCTGTCGGCGTTCAGACTCATTTTGACCGTCATCTTCTTCTTTGTCTTAGCACGGAACTTGTCAATGACATCCTCGACCATGGGGCGCAACTCGACCTCCACCTTTGACAAGACGAGATTGTGGCTCTCAAGTTTGGAGATGGCAAGAAGACGGTTGGTGAGCCCCAGCAAATGTTCGGCCTCTTCCTCGACGATGCGGTAGTATTGCCGCTTGATGTCGGGTTTGCCATCGAGCTTGCCACTCTGCAAAGCCCTGATGCCCATGACGATGGATGACAACGGCGATTTCATGTCGTGAATCATTGCCGATGAAAAATCTTTGCGTATGGCATCGAGCCGCTTCTGTCTTTCGGCAAAGCGGATGTGTTCGACAATGCCCACGATGATGGCCATGTCGATAAGTACCGAGGCAAGGATGAGAAGCCAGTTGTAGGAAATAAACGCAAAAAGGCTATCCGCTATCTGGCCTGACCCGCGTTGCACAAACAGCACAAAAGTGTACACCATCCACAATGCTTGAAGGATCAGGACGGCAGCCACCGCAAGGAAAGCAATGATACGGTAGATTTTGCCTTTCATAGGAGGCAAAGATAATCTATTTTATCTAATAAAACGGCCGTTAACCTAAAAATAACATAGCCTAACCTTGCGTTAAGACCTGTCTGTCTATTTTCGCAACAGCATTTACCGGATAACCATTAATAACAACAATATTAATCAATTAAACCACTATGACAAAAAAAGTACTATTCCATTTGGCACTCATGCTGGCAGTGCCCGCGTGGTTGATTGCCTTGTCGCAGCCCTGTGCTGCGGCAGTGGTCAACACCGTGCCCTATCTTGAGACTTTTGAACTGGAGAGCAGTTTTGGTAGCTTTATGGTGCTTGACAATAACCATGACGGAAGCACATGGTCATGGTACAACTATGACGAATGCGCCCGTTACTACTACAATAGCACTAACGCTGCCGATGATTGGTTGCTCACACCCCTCATCCGTTTAGAGGCAGGGTCGACCTACAAACTGTCATTCAAGTACAGACGGGGCTACAGCTCTGGCGAAATGATGGAAGTGGCATTTGGTGTGGGTGACAATCCCGCCGAATTTGCCACTATTGCCGAACCGTTCGAGGTGATGTCGTCAAGTTATGAGGATTTCAATGCCGAACTCGTGGTGGACGCTACCGGTGACTATCGGGTAGGAATCCATGCCTTGAGTCCTGCCGACCTGTTTTATATTTGTATGGATGACATCAGCATCACCGCAGGAGTCGATTTGTCGGCACCTGATGCGCCCGGCGCGCTGTCATGTACACCGGGGGAATTGGGAGCACTCACGGTGCATGTGGCACTCAATGCTCCGACCGCCTGCATCAACGGCGAGGCACTCACCGCGTTGAGCAAGATTGACATCCTGTGCGACGATGAGGTCGTCCACACCTTTGAAAACCCTGCTCCGGGCGAAGCCCTGGAATGTGACATCAATGTGGCGACATCGGGGCTGAAGACCATTAAGGCTGTCGCTTATATGGGCACTACAGCAGGACGACCCGCCGAGGTGCAAACCTATGTGGGCATCGATACGCCGCTGCCTCCTGTAGCGGTGCGTCTCATCGACAACGGCAGGACAATCACTGTCGAGTGGGAGGCAAGTCCTGCAGTAGGTACCCACGGCGGATTTGTCGATGTCGATGCTTTGCTCTATAATGTCTATAACTATAGTGAGGAAATGATAGCTGGTGAACTTGACGAGTTCTCACTCCTGGACGATGACATGGATGTGGAGACCTATCCTTATTCCCCGTTACAGTACTATGTGACCGCCCAGAACGAGGCTGGAGTGAGTGAATTTGCCGAGTCTCCCTATTTTGCTGTCGGCGCCAAACGCGATCTGCCGGTAAGCGACTCCTTTGCCAGTGGATACCAGGGCAATGATGTGGGCTGGTGGCTTAGTGCCTACTTTGTTTATCCCTCATGGTGGGGAACTTCAAGCATGAGTTATGACAATGACAACGGTTGCATGCAACTGTGGGGTGGGGTTGGACAATGCACCATCAACACTGGCAAACTCGTGTTGAATAGTGTGGATAATCCCTACTTGACCTTTGCCTACTATGCCAACCCGGGCAGCGGCAACAGGCTTGAAGTCTATGGCTCGATGATGCAGCGTGATGATGTGCTGCTGTACACCATCGATGACAAC
This sequence comes from uncultured Prevotellaceae bacterium, assembly GCA_900322135.1. Lineage (GTDB taxonomy): Bacteria > Bacteroidota > Bacteroidia > Bacteroidales > Muribaculaceae > Sodaliphilus. The sequence continues at coordinate 4,022 of ONYP01000081.1, read as the reverse complement.
TCGCTTACCGATGAGGCTGGCTGGATTAAGGCTTATGTGGACCTCAATGCGGTGAAAGATGCCGACTATACGGTAATCCGATTCATGGGTGCCTGTGGCGATGAAGAGCATTCGCCTTATCTGGATGCCGTCGAAATCAAGAATCTGCTTGGTCAAGACTTGGCCGCAGTTATCCTGGCACCTGCCTTGACGGGCGTCAACGAGGTGACTCCTATTGTTGTGACAGTGAGCAACGAGGGCGGTGAGACCTGCCAGGAATATGCTGTGGAACTCTATTGCAATGACGAGAGAATCGCTACCGAAAACGGGACGGCCATTGCTCGCGGTGAAAGTGCCGAAATCACCTTCACCTATCAGCCCAATGTCATGCAAGCAGGAGAACTCGCTTTCCAGGCAGTGGTTGTCTGTGTTGGAGACGAGTACCTGGGCAACAACACGACAGCCGAGGTCACGGTGGCAGTTATGCCCAACACGGCACTGCCCGTGCCCGTGAATGCTGAATACAAAGCTGTCAACTCCCTGAATACCATCACCTGGAGCGAACCTGTCGAGAATGACACCATCACCGAGGACTTTGAGAATGTTTCGGCCTGGATCACAAGTTATGTTGGATTGTGGAATCTGGTGGACATGGATCAGGGATATACCTGCTACATCAACGGGGTCAATCATCCGCTCATGACTATGCCGCAGGCCTATATCGTCTATAACCCTGAGGCGACGGGTCTTGACTTGGTCGAGAACTATATGATTGCTCCGCACAGTGGCAGCCAATTCCTGGGCTGCTATGCCACCGATATCGAAATGACCGACGGCAGGACGAATGACGACTGGCTCATCTCGCGCCGTCTCACGGGAGAGGCACAGACGATAACCTTGTGGGCCAAGAGCCTCTTCAGCGAGTTGCCCGAGAAGTTTGAACTGCTGTATTCGACCAGCGACCAGGAAATCTCCCATTTTACCCTGCTGGAGACTGTTGATCCGGTGCCTGACGAGTGGACCGAATATACCTACGCCTTGCCCGAGGGAACCCGTTATTTTGCCGTCCGCTGTGTGTCCGAAGACAAGATGCTGCTCATGCTTGATGACATCACTTATCAGCCCGAACACCTTGCGGTATTAGGCTATAACATCTACCGTGATGGAGAACTGATCGGTCAGACCGATGCCGCCACCTTGCTGTTTGAAGACAACTCCGCCAACTCCGATTGCAAGTATGAAATTACCGCACGCTATGCCGAGGGTGAGTCGTTGCCGATAGTAGCGGCTAAATCGGCTGGCATTGATGAGAGCCTCATGGATCAGGTTAGAATCAGTTCTGTAGGCGGCAACATCGTCATCAGTGGTGCCGAGAACCTGCCGGTGGCCATCTACGGCATCAATGGCGTAGCCATCTACCGGAGTCTGTCGGGAACATACCATAAGATTGCTGTCGATCGCGGATTCTATATTGTTCAAGTAGGTAATAGATGCACTAAAGTATTTGTGAAGTAATAGTTTTTTTCACTACTGGCAGTCACGGAATCTTGATGGTTCCCGACTGCCAGTATTTTCAATAAAACATCAGCATGAAAAGAACGACAACCCTATTATCATTTGTAATCATTTATCTACTGGTGCTTGCCGTCCCTGCCAAGCGCGGAGTGTGGCGAACGATTCAGTTGACCGACGGTACGACAGTCGAGGCACAGCTGTGTGGTGACGAGAATCTGCACTATTATGTGACTGCCGCTGGCCTGCGCTTTGTCGCTGACAGCAACGGTGCATTCCGGCCCGTGAATGAGCAGCAACTGCGCCAACGCCTGCAGCACAAGCGTTCAAAAAGTGCGGCAGTAGCAGCCCGTGCACCCCGCCGCATCGGTGTGGTGGACAAGGATATATTCCAAGGCACACAACACGGACTGATTATCCTTGTCGAGTTTCCTGATAAACAGTTCATGCCGGGAAACGACCAGGACTTTTGGAATCGTGTGGCCAATGAGCCGGGCTACCACGACGAGTATGGTTTCAGGGGCAGCATGCGCGACTACTTCCATGACCAGAGTTATGGCCAGTTCACTCTTGACTTTGATGTTGTGGGGCCTGTTATGATGCCTCACGGCTATGCCTACTACGGCACCAATGATGGGGAGGGTGAGGACTTGTATCCCGGTGAGATGGTTGTCACCGCATGTATGGCTGTTGCCGACCAGGTCAACTATGCCGACTATGACTGGAACAACGACGGGATGGTTGACCAGGTGTATCTGCTCTATGCCGGCGAGGGTGAGCATGAGTCGCTCGATGGCAATACCATTTGGCCTCACGCCTGGACGCTCGAGGAGTCAGATCACGGAGCGCCTCTCTTAATCGACGGGGTGATGGTCAACTCCTATGCGTGCAGCAACGAGGCCAAGAGTGACGGCAGCCATGAGGGCATCGGTACGATGTGCCATGAGTTCTCACATTGCATGGGCTTTCCTGATATGTATGATATACTCTATTCCGGCAACTATGGCATGGGCAACTGGGACCTGATGTGTGATGGCAGTTATGCCGGCGAGGGTTTCTGTCCCGTGGGTTACTCGGCCTATGAGCGGATGATGTGCGGATGGATGGAGCCTGTCGAACTTTTAGGGGATACATCAGTCACAGGTCTGAAGGCCACATCCGATGGCGGCACCACATTCATCATCTACAACAAGGGCTATCGCGATGAGTTCTATATGCTTGAATACCGTGCCAAGAAGGGCTGGGACAGCTACCTCCCGGCCGAAGGGATGATGGTGACATACATCGACTTCGACTCCACACTGTGGGCTTGCAATGTGGTCAATACCATCGGTGACTTTGGCGCAGTATTCCCTGGGGTGAAAAATGATCACCAGCGCATCACCCTCATTCATGCCGACAATGATGACGACTACAATTATTTCAGCCCCATGACCGGTACATACTATAAAACAACCGAAGAGACAGACCTGTACCCATACCGTGGTAATGACAGCCTGAGCAATTACAGTGCCCCTGCCGCCACGCTGTATCACAAGAACCTAAGCGGCCGCTCAATGCTCAATGTGGCCATCAAGGGCATCTCTCGGGATAGTGAAGGCTTGATGTGCTTCGAGTTCAAGGATTTCTCAACAAAAGTGCACAAGCCAGAGCCGGGTGAACTCTTCTATGAGTCATTTGATGACTGCAATGGCATCGGTGGCAACGATAGCATTTTCTCGGGAGGTTCAACAGGAATCGGCATCTTCATGCCCGACAATGATGATTGGGTGGGATTGGCCATGAGCGGTGCCAATAGATGTGTCAAGTCAGGCACGAACACCAAGTCGGGACAGATGACAACCCCTGAGTTTCACATCGATAGCATTGCGACATTCAGTTTCATGGCAGCCCCATTCGGCAACGATGGCGTGGCACTCACTTTGTCGGTCAATGGAACGGCAAGTGTATCACCCAACACATTCACATTGAGCAAAGGGCAGTGGACCCGATGTGAGGCTACTATCACTGGCAGTGGAACAATCACAGTTAATATCATGCCGCAGAAACGCATGTTCCTTGATGAGGTCAAGGCAATAGCCCCTGTGATGGTCATTAAGGGTGATGTCAATGGGGACCTTGAAGTGAATATCGCCGATATAAATGCCGCAATAGATATGATTCTTTCAGGTAATTCTACCGGAAATGGCGATGTGAATGGCGATAGTGAGGTGAATATCGCTGATGTAAACGCAATCATAGATATGATTCTAAACCAATAGAAGGATTGTAAAACCATTCCCACCAAAAGATTTATTTCATGGCCTCGGAAATGCGTTCCGGGGCTTTTTCATCGATAACGGAGGAGGCATCATCAATCCATGCTTGTACTAATGTCCGGCATCGCCCGTCTCAACGAGCGATTGGGCAAGCTCTTCGTCACCGCGGGCACCGTGACCGGCGACAAGGGCATAAAAACTTGTGCAAGCATTAAGTTTGCAGCGTCGTTGCAGACGAAGTCTGCTAAAAGCAAACATGATGTTAATGTAATA
>ONYP01000091.1 GCA_900322135.1 uncultured Prevotellaceae bacterium | reverse complement strand
GTTCAGGGCGCCCAGCGTGCTCTCGATGGCGGCCATGATCTGGGTGCGGCCTACGCAGCCCAACTCGGTCTCCACCTTGATGATTTCCTCTTCGAGTTCTTTTACCTCCTCGGCAGTCTCGGTCTTGGGCATGCGGATGACATGAACGCCAGCCTTTACCACGGCCTCAACATCCTTCTTGCCGTAAGGAGTGTTCAGCGGGTTGATACGAACCACCATCTCGGTCGTGCCGTAGTCGATGGTCTTGAGGGCATTGTGTACCAGCAGACGCGCAGCGTCCTTCTCGGCCATCGAGACAGAGTCCTCGAGGTCGAGCATAATTGAATCGGGACCGTAGATGTGAGCGTCGGCCATCATACCCGGGTTGTTACCGGGGACAAACATCATTGTTCTTCTGAGTCGTTGCATAACAATTTTGTCGTGTTTAGTGATGAATTGAGGTTAATTAGTCGGCCCACACGTCTTTGCCCGTGGCGCGAACGGCGGCTGCCGTCACGCGGGCGCGGATGGTGCAGTCCAGGGCTCCCTTGTCCGTGGCTTTCACCTCGGCTTGGTCGATGCTCAAGATCAATGTGCAGTCCAGCGTTGTCGTTGGGCGCAATCTGGATGAAAATGTCGCCGGATTCAAGCGTTCCGGCCATTGCCGTTTTGATCTCCATTGTTTAGTGAAAAACGATTTTAAAAAAATATTAATAAAAAAACTTGTTAATGTTACAGGTTAAATGGATGCTTTAAAAGCGCCCAAAATTAGGTATTATTTTATTATTGGCAAAATATTTTAGGCACCTTTTTTGAACACCCGTCAGCAGGGCCAAAACGGCTAATTTTTAGGCGGTTTGAAAACCTTAGTTTTAGAGTGGGGAAAGGGGGAAATCATCGCTTTTTAATGGGATTCCCTTTCATTTTGTTATTATTATGCCGTTGAGGTGATATCCTTATTTTCTGGCTTATTTCCAGGACCGTTGCAGCAGATGGCTCAACGGCTGCACCCATGCCTTGTGGACGAGCCATGAGACCAGGCACAGCGTGATGAGCACGAGCGGTATATGCAGGTATGTGTTGTCGGCAATACCTGCCCATCGGCACAATGGTGACAAGGCAAAAAAGACGCTGAATTGCAAGAGGTAAATCTCGGCTCCCATGCGGGACAGCCAGGTTAGGGGTTGAATGCTTAAAATATTGGATATAAGTCCTTTGCTGCCGGCTGTCAGCGCAAAGGCACCAAACAGGACGATGATGGCAGGCGCCGAGGTGCAGAAGGCGCGGAAACAATGTGGGTGCAACCACAGCTGGCCCACGACGAACAGGGCAACAAACGACACGATGGCGGCAATTTCAATCAAGGTCGAAGCCCATGGCGTCAATCCGGTTTTCGGCAGTCTTCTCCACATGGTTTGCATCAGGTTGAACAGAACCACGCCAGTGCCGAAATCCAGTAGCCTGATGGGCGGGAACTGATACAGTTGATAGGCGTTGAGCATCGACGATCCGCTGCCCGTCTCGGTGCTGTAGCCGCAATAGAATTCAAGAAGCAGCAAGGTGATGGCAACAATGACTTGGAGAACGATATTCAGCCTGCGCAATAGCCTGATAACCAGCGGTGCCATTAAGTACAGGAAAAACAGCACGCAGATGAACCATGCCACGGGATTATACCCGAAATAATAGGCTTGATCAGGTATCCAGGGACTTAGCAATGTGAGGTGTGCAACAAGCACCTTGAGGCTGAGGCCTGAGGTCATCCCCGTGAGCAGCATCACGATGATGTTCAGCACGATAGCCAGTACATGCAACGGGTAGAGGCGGGCCAATTTGCCCCACATGAACCGGCAGTGGTCCCGCAGGCCGTAGCCGGCACCGAACTGATGGTGCATCGCCGTGAAAAAGCCGCTGTAGACAAAGCAGAAGCTCACGCCCACGCTGTTCAGGAATTCATTGTTCTTGACCCAGAAGTGGCCTATCACCACGCTGATGATGGCCAGCACTTGTAGCGTGCCCAGTGACTGCAGATATGCTCGGTCGGTTTTCATTGTTGATAACTCTAGTCTCTCAATTCTGTTCTATATGCTTCACCTGGTTCGGCGGCAATGGGCAGATCCTCTCCGAGGGTTTCCGGATATGGCACGGAGGCGGGCACGGCGTGTTGCAGCACGATGCCGCTCAAGGCCAAGTCCAGGTCGCGCAGGGTCTGCTGCCGCCGCTGGCGGGTCAGTTGGCATTCCCAGATGACAATCACATGCCAGCCCGCCGCTTGCAGCAGGGCCATATTGCGCGCGTCGCGCTCGCGGTTGCGCGTGATTTTGTCCTGCCAGAACTTCGCGTTGGTTGCCGGGCGGTGCTTTTGGCACTCGTGCCCGTGCCAGAAACAGCCATTGACAAAAATCACCGTGCGCCATTTCCTCATCACGATGTCGGGACGACCGGGCAACGCCTTGACATAGAGCCGGTAGCGGAAACCCTGGTGCCACAACCAGCGCCGCACCACCAGTTCGGGCTTGGTGTCGCGACCGCGGATGCGGCTCATGCAGCGATGCCGCTGCTCCGGTGTCATCTTATCCGCCATATCTGTGCAAAGGTACTGCAAGCCGTGGGAAACGCCAAATTTATTTGAGCATTTCACCCAGCACCGCCTGTGTTGCCCTGGTGTTGGTCCTGGCAGCGATGCAGCCCGATTGGGCTGCTTTATTGCCATGAGGCAAAAAAATGCAGCCCACATGATGCCGATTGGCGAAAAAGTTGTATCTTTACACTCCGAAAAAAAAACGAGAAAAACATGAAATTCAGCGAGGTTTTAGGGAATGAGCAGGCGATAGGGCAGATCAGGCGCATGATTGACGCCGACCGTATGCCCCACGCCCTGTTGCTCTATGGTGAGCCTGGTGTGCCCAAGTTGGGACTGGCAATGGCGGCGGCCCAGTATCTGCACTGCCGCAACCATGTGGACGGCGACTCCTGCGGTGTGTGCCCGATGTGCCGCCAGCACCAGTCGTTCAATCAGGTGGATACCCATTTCTCTTATCCGTTCACCAACCGCAAGGGCGACAGCAAAAACCCCTGTGAAGCGAGCGACTATATCGACGAGTGGCGTGAGTTTGTCACCGAGCATCCTATCGAGGATTATCAGGCCTGGTTGGGGCTGCTGAAAAACGACAATGCACAGCCGCAGATTTTTGTGCGTGAGGCCGACAGCATCATGCACAAGATGACCTTGAGTGCCTATACGACCAAGTACAAGGTCCTCATCATGTGGCTCCCCGAGAAGCTCAAGGACGAAGCCGCCAACAAGTTGCTCAAACTCATCGAGGAGCCCTATGACGACTGCAAGTTCATCCTCGTGAGCGACAACGAGAAGGGCATCCTGGGCACTATCCTGTCGCGTTGCCAGCGCATTGAGTTGCGCAAGCCCTCGACACCCATAATTGCACAGTATCTGGTCGACCGCTACGGCATGGACATGCAGGACGCCATGGCACTGGCGGCTCCTGCCGACGGTAATGTCATCATGGCCGAACGCATGGTCCAGACGGGCAGCGAGTTCCATGAGTTCCGCGAGCGTTTCATCGAGTTGATGCGCCTGTCCTATCAGCACGACCTGGTGAAACTCAAAGCATGGAGCGAGGTCATCGCCGACATGAAACGCGAGAAGGCGCGCCGCTTCCTCGCCTATGCCACGCGTCAGGTGCGCGAGAATTTCATCTACAACCTGCACAACCCTGAGCTCAATTATCTCACGCGTGAAGAAGAGGCTTTCTCGACCCGCTTCTCGCCGTTCATCAATGAGCGCAATGTCGAGTCCATCGCTGGCGAATTGGACCGTGCCAGCGCCGACATCGCGGGCAACGGCAACGGCAAGCTCATCCTCTTTGACCTTACCATACGCACATCCATACTCATCCGTAAATGATTGACCAGTAACCCCTAACTCCCAACTTCTAACTCCTAACTCCTAACTATAGAGATATGTTTCCCTTCCTGTCGCAAGTTGCCCGTCACTATATCGGGGTCACCGGCCTCGAGGATTATTGTTTTGTCTTTCCCAACCGCCGCAGTGGACAGTTCTTTGCTGACTATATGCAGAAGGCCTTTGCCGCAGCCGATAAGGGTGCAGCGGGCCGCCAGCCCCATCTCATGCCAGCAGTCACCTCAATCAACGAGTTGGTCACACGATTGACCGATACCGTTGTGGCTACCGACATCGAGATGATATTTGCACTCTATGAGGCCTACTGCCAGTCGATGGGCGAGCAGGCACATGAGTTTGACAAGTTCATCTACTGGGCACAGCTCATCATCGGCGATTTCAATGACATCGACAGGTCTCTTGCCGATGCCCACGCCATCTACAGCAACCTCGATGACCTGCACAGCCTGAGCAGCAACTACCTGACTACCGATGTGAAAGAAAAAGTGGAGCAGATTTTTGGAGAGAGCCTGTTCACCGCTTTCTTTGACACCAGCAGCGAGGCTAGCCTGTGGCAGCAGCGGCTCGACAGGAAAAAGGAGAATACAGGCAGTGGCGCTGCCGCCCCCCAGGGTCCGGACAAGGATGCCGTCAAGCAGGAGTTTTTGAGCCTGTGGAACGCGCTGGGAAACATCTACGACCTGTTCCATAAGATATTGGGCGGAAAAGGGCTTGTGTCGCCCGGCAATCAGTTGAGGATGGCCGCCACGGCTCCCGCCATCCAGTTGCCCTACAGCAGGCTTGTGTTTGTCGGCTTTGGCGTCTTGTCGGCTGCCGAGGTCAAATTGTTTGATCACCTCAAGCAGGAGGGCAAAGCTGACTTCTGGTGGGACAATGCCGGAATCCCCGCGCTGCTCGAGAAGGCGCCGCATGATCCGGGTTCCTTGCTCATCAACAGTTACTGCAATCGCTTCGGGGCCATGGAATTGGAGCCCCTGGAGAAGCACGAGCAGCGGTTGCGCATTGTGGCTGTCCCCTCCAATGTGGGACAGACCAAGCAGGCATTTGACGAGTTGATCAGCATGAAAGCCCAGAGCGCCAAGTCGCCGTTGGGTATCGAGACGGCCATCGTGTTGCCCGACGAGGGGCTGATGGTGCCGTTGCTGCACTCGGTGCGAGGTGTGGAGCGCCTCAATGTGACACTGGGCTACCCCCTGCGCAGCTCGGGCATCGTCTCGCTGATGCACATCGTGGCGCGTATGCACCACCAGGCCAGCAAGGAGCATGGCGTGTGGACCTACTACCGCGAGGATGTGAACGATATCCTGTCCCATCCCTTGATCAAGACCTATTTTACCGACGAGGCCCTGGCGATGAGTGTTGAACTGTCAAGGACTAACCGCTTCAGGGTGCCTGCCGCCGAACTGGCTCAACTGTCGTTCCATGACCTGTTCACACCGGCGATGGATAGCGGGCAGACGGGTGACTTGCAGCGACAGCAGGTCGATTATATTGACCAACTGATGGCCTTCTGCAACCTGCTGGAAGAAAAGATGACACCGGCCGATGATGAGGAGGCCGATGAGAAAGACGGCGTGGTGCTGCCGCTGCAGCAGGCTTTCCTGGTCATGTATCTCAATATCCTCAACCAGCTCAAGGATTCATTGGCCCAGAACGCACGCCCCATGCTGCGCACCACGGTGTTCTACCTGATCGACCGCTTGGCCTCATCGGCTGTTGTGCCATTCACGGGAGAGCCGCTGCAGGGCTTGCAGATCATGGGCTTGCTGGAAACGCGTAGCCTGGACTTTGAGAATGTGGTGATATTGTCGATGAACGAGCGTGTATTCCCTCGTCGCCACGGCATCAACTCGTTTATTCCCAATTACATGCGGCGCGCCCACGGCATGTCCACCATCGAGCAGCAGGAAGCCATTGTGTCGTTCAATTTTTACCGTCTGCTCAATCGTGCGCGCCATGTGACGCTCTTCTATGACTCGAGCATCAGGGACGGTAACTCCAGTGAACCCTCGCGCTACATCGCACAACTGGAGAAGGTCTATGGTGCCAAGTTGGAGCGTGTCGAGATGAATGCCGCTGTCCAGACATCCTCGCCCATCGATATCGAGGTGCCTAACCCGGGTGCCGATGCGCTCACGGCAATGTACCGCCAGCATCACCCCATGGCCGAGAAGTGGTTCCTGTCGGCCAGCGCCATCAACAAATTCATTTCTTGCCCGCTGTCGTTCTACCTGCATTATGCACAGGGCTTGAACGATGACAACGCATTGAGCGATTTCATGGATTACGGTACCTTTGGCACCATCATCCACGATGTGCTCAAGACCTGTTATCAGGTGCAACCTGCAGAGCACAACGGTCACACTGTAACCAGCGACGAGATCAAGCACTTCATGGAGAAAAGCCTCGAGCGCACAGTGGTTCACTATATCAAGAAGCACTACCTGCATGTGCCCGAGGATGTCCTGCAGACTGACGACAGCCCGCTCACGGGCGAGGCCTTCATGCTCGTGGACACAATCAAGAGCTATGTGAAATTTGTGCTTGCCCATGATCTGGATATCATCGGTACTGACAACAAAAATGCTTTCACGGTTCTCGAGTGTGAGAAACGGCATGAATTGGTTGACATGGAGATTGGCGGCGCCACCATGAACTTCACTTATATGCCTGACCGCATCGACCGCCTGGCCGACGGTACAGTGCGCATTGTGGACTACAAGACCGGCAAGGACCCCACATCGTTCTCCAAGTTGAATGACCTGTTCGACCCCCACAAGGACCATGCCCAGCCGCCGCGCTGCAAGGCAATCCTGCAGCTTTTCCTGTACTGCTATGCATACCTGAAGGAGCACCCTGATGTGAAAAAGGTGCAACCCGTCATCTATAAGCTCACATCGATGAAGAGCAGTGGCGTGAAGTACGCTAAGAAACAGTTTGAGTTCACGATGGATGATGACCTGGCCAAGCAGTTCATCAGTGAGATGGGAGCTACCGTCAAAGCCATGTTCAACGACAGTTTCAAGCAGGCTGCCGATGACTCGCGGCATTGCAACTACTGCCGGTTTATCGACTATTGCCGCCGCTCGGTTTCTGAGTCGTTCTGACAAAAAGCGATGCCTCAACGGACCAATTGTCCCGTTGAGGCATCGCCTGTTTTTTTTAGCCGCATTGCGGTGCGGTCAATTCTCACTGTCTTTCTCTTGTTGCCGACGGGCGATGTCCTCGTTCAGGCGGTCTTCGTCCTCTTGGGTCCACAAGGGATTCTCCTCTTCGTCCCAGTCAAACGCATCGTCGAGGGCTGGCATGCTGACGCTTCCAGTGGGCTCATCAAAGCCAAAGAAAGCGTCGTCGGTGAATTCCTGCAGCTCACGGCCTTCCTTCTTGGTCGGGCGTCCCATGCCGCGCTGGCGGTTGACGAAGCCGTCGATTTTCACCATCTCGAGCAACCGCAGTTGGTCGGCGCTGGTGACATTCTTCAAGTATAGCGGCACGAGCTTTGCCCCCACGCGGTTGTTGAGCAGGCCGATGACCTCAAACGAGTAGGTCACGGGCGGCTTGCGCACATCGATGCGGTCACCCACCTTGATGCCGTGGGACGGCTTCACGGTCATGCCGCCGATGGTCACACGGCCCAGCTTGCATGCCGTGGTGGCGATAGTGCGCGTCTTGAACACCCGTGTGGCCCACAGCCACTTGTCGATTCTCACTTCTTTCATACCATTCTCTAAACTCTATACCCTCAACTCTAAACTGCGGGCTCGCCCGCATCACTTGTTGTTGTAGTTGTTCATTGCAAATGTCACGCCTGACAGGCAGAAGGCCTTGATGGCATCGATAGCCACCTTGGCGCGCTCGGGCAGGATGGCGAGTTCCTCGGGGGTGGGGTAGCCTAGGACATAGTCCACCTGGGCACCCGGCGGGAAATCGTTGCCGATACCGAAACGCAGCCGCGCCCACTGCTGGCTTCCCAGCAGGTCGTTGATGCTCTTCAGCCCATTGTGGCCGCCATCGGCACCCTTGGGGCGGATGCGTATCTGGCCAAACGGCAGTGCGATGTCATCGACGACCACAAGCAGGTGGTCAAGGTCGATTTTCTCCTTGATCATCCAGTAGCGCACGGCCTCGCCGCTCAGGTTCATGTAGGTCGACGGCTTCAACAGCACGAGTTGCTGGTTCTTGAGCCGCATCTCGGCCACAGCACCATAGCGTTGCGTGCTATAAACAATATTGGATGCCTCGGCGAGAGCATCCAATACTGTGAATCCTATGTTGTGGCGGGTCCCCTGGTACTCGGCACCAATGTTCCCCAAGCCGACAATGAGATATTTCATAGGTTGTAGGGATTGATAGACAACGGCACGGGCCGTTGTCAGCGTCAAGATTACTCGGCAGCGTTAGCCTCGCCTTCAGCAGCCTCTTCGCCCTCTTCGCCCTCGGTAGCAGCGCTTGCAGCGGCACGGGTAGTGCGAACACCTGCAATCACGAGATCCTTGGCGTTAACCAGCTCAAAGTTGTCGAATTGGCAGTCGCGCACCTTGATGGTCTTGCCAATCTCCAGGCTGTCCACATTCAGGAGAACGGTCTCGGGAATGTCCTTGTAGAGGCCTTTAACCTTCACCTTCTTCATGCTCAGGTAGAGCTTACCACCGGCCTTAACGCCGACAGCGTGACCCTCGAGATGAACAGGGATTTCAACAACGACGGGCTTGTCCTCGCTAACCTCGAGGAGGTCCATGTGGAGAACGGCGTCGCTGACGGGGTGGAACTGGAGGTCCTTGAGGACGGCCTTGCGGGTCTGTCCGTCATAGGTCAGGTCAATCACATACACATCGGTGCTGTAGATGAGCTTGCGCACATCAGCGAAATTCACTACCAGGTCGGTGGTGATGATACCCTTGCCGTCACGGCCAACGGGAACCACCTTCTCACCAGCGAGGAGCTTGCCATTGTACTTGCCGTCCTTGTCGAGGTCAACGAGCTTGCCACCATTCAGGACAACGGGAATCTTGTTCTCCAGACGGAGGGCCTTAGCGGCCTTCTTGCCGAGGTCGGTACGAGCCTCTGCGTTCAATTGAAAAGTCTTCATTGTTAATTGTTTGTGTTACTCAAAATTAAAGTTATTGTTTATAAAAACGCTTCCTTTAATTTCCCATCACACTGGAAAAGTTTAAAAAAGCGGGGCAAAGATACTGCTTTTTTCTCAATCAGCAACACTTTTTCGACAAGAAAAAGTGGAATTGCCTGAAAATGTGAGAGAAAAATGAGTGCCAGCGGCTAGCCGCTGGCACTCATTCCATGTATCTCAAAATGAGAAATTAGTCTACATTGAGGTTGACACGCTTCAGGTCGATGGCCTTCAGGTCCTTATCGGCAGCAGCAAGGAACTGAGCGACAGTCTCCTTGTTCTCGCCGGCCTCGTAAACCTGCTCCATCAGGACGCTCTCCTGATAGAACTTGTTCAGGCGGCCCTGGGCGATGTTCTGAATCATCTGCTCGGGCATGTTGGCCTCCTTCTGCTTGGCGGTCTCGTCCATGAGCTTCAGGGCCTCGGCAACCTGCTCCTCGGTCATGTAACCCTTGCGGATGGCCTCGTCGCGGTGCTCCTCGGTAGCGCAGTAGTAGGGGTTGAAACCGGCCTTCTTCAGGGCGTTCTCAACGGCCTTGCTTACCTGCTCGGCACGGGTCTTGTCGATAGCCATGCGCAGCTCCTCGTCGATAACCTCCTGAGGAATCTGCTCGCGGGTTGCCTTGATGGGATTCATCGAGGCAACCTGCATGGCGATAGCCTTGGCAACATCCTCGGCTACATTCTCCTGGTTGAAGGCGACAGCAGCCGACAGCATACCGTTGAAGTGGTTGTAGACAACGGTCGAGGGGGCATTCAGGCACTCATAAGCGCCCAACTCCATCTTCTCGCCGGTGATACCGCTCAGGGCGGTGATCTGCTCGCTCACGCTCTTGCCGTCCATCTGGAGGGCGGTGAGCTCGTCGAGGTTAGCGGGCTTCTGGGCCATAGCGAGGTCCAGGATAGCCTTGGCGAGGTTGACAAACTTCTCGTTCTTGGCAACGAAGTCGGTCT
>ONYP01000080.1 GCA_900322135.1 uncultured Prevotellaceae bacterium | reverse complement strand
CCCTGGCCGCCCCTGATCTTGGTGCATTCCCGGAACATGCCATCAGAATTGCTGTCGGTAGTGGCCGCCGTGCTCCAGCCACTGCCGGCATAGATTGTGGTGAGTTTACTGCAACTAGAGAACATCCACCTCATGTCGGTCACCTTGGACGTGTTGAAACTGCTCAGGTCAAGGCTCGTCAATGACGTACAATAATCAAACATGGAGTACATGGTGGTCACCTTGGCTGTATTGAAACTGCTCAGGTCAACGCTTGTCAATGCATTACATTCATGGAACATGTTATTCATGTTAGTCACATTGGACGTGTTCCAGTTGCTCAGGTCTAGGCTCACCAGAATGTAATCTTCATTGAACATGCCTTCCATGGTGGTTACCTTAGACGTGTTGAAGTTGCTCAGGTCTAGGCTCGTCAAGTTATAGCAGAAAGCGAACATCTCGAGCATATTTGTCACCTCGGACGTGTTCCAATCGCTCACAATAATGCTCGTGAATTCACTGTTTGCAAACATACTTTCCATCGTTTTCACTTTTGAGGTATTCAGGAAGTTCGCATCCAGATTCGGCATCATAGCGCCAGCGCCAGCGAACATTAAACACATGTTCGTCACCTGGGAAGTGTTGAAATACTGTGTGCCTGTGATGGACTGGAGTTTGGACATATCGCCAAACCAGTAATACGTCGTTGTGGGACGGGCATAGGTAAATGAAGAGTTAAAGACCACCTTGGTCACGTTGCTATAGGTGCCGTCGGTGTACCAGCCGGGATCGTTGTCGCCCGTGTTCAAGTCGTAGGTCGTGCCCGTGCGGCTGCTGCGGTAGTTGTCGTAGTAGAACGTCAGCGTCGTGTTCGACGGCGTGTAGTTGGCATAGGTCTCGGGTCCCTTCTCGGTGAAGTAGCCCGGGTTGCTGGGGCCGCCGTCGATGTGGGCGTAGGTCCAGTTCACATGGCTGGCATCATAGGTCGTGCCCTGGCCGCCCACCAGGCTGGTGCAGTTAAAGAACATATCATCTGACCATATCACGGCCGCAGTGCTCCAACCATCGCCCACATAGACAGTGCGCAGATTATAGCAATGTCTAAACATGTAACTCATATCGGTCACCTTGGACGTGTTAAAACTACTCAAGTCGAGGCTTGTTAAGCCAGTGCAGTCAGAGAACAGTTGATCCATATTTATCACCTTGGACGTGTTGAAGTGGCTCAAATCAAGGCTTGTCAATGCTAAACAGTTCAAGAACATCCAGTTCATATTGGTCACTTCACTGGTGTTCAGGTAACTCAGGCCCGTGATGGATTGAAGGTTTGTCATATCATAGAACCAATCGCAGGTGGTTGTCGGGCGAGCGCCAGCAAACGAGGAGTCAAAGACCACCTTGGTCACGCTGGCATTGGTGCCGTCAGTGTCCCAAGCGACATCGGTGTCGCCCGTGTTCAAGTCGTAGGTTGTGCCCGGGCGGCTGCTGCGCTGGTTGTCGTAGTAGAACGTCAGCGTCGTGTTCGACGGCGTGTAGCAGGCATAGGCCTCGACAGCGCTGGCGCCAAGGGCGCACATCATGGCTGCCACAAGGGCAAACAGTTTAAGTAATAATAATTTTTTCATATCAGTTAAAAGTTTGGGTTAAATGTCCAGTTGGTTAGATTTCTGGCAAATTTAGTAACAATTTACCATAAAACAAATAAAAAAACCACGAAATCAGCAAATTAGGCTGCCGCAATCCGTTAAAACTACGAATTATGCTAATTAAACGGATTGGCTGTTGCATTCCACAAAGTAAGAGCAGACTATAAAAAGTGGTGTGGATGCTTTGGAATTTGTTGTATTTCTTGTTTTCCCTTTTCTCGGCACGAACGGCTAAGAGTGATTACAGAGAGTTCGGAGTTTGGTTTTCTCACGAAAAATTTGTACCTTTGCGGGCTCGAATTTTCAATAATGGCTACCAGAGGAGACATCATCATCAAGGGTGCCCGCGTCAACAACCTGAAGAATGTTGATGTGGCGATACCGCGCGGCAAGTTTGTCGTGGTGACGGGCCTGTCGGGCTCGGGCAAGTCGTCGCTGGCATTCGACACCCTGTATGCCGAGGGTCAGCGCCGCTATGTCGAGAGCCTGTCATCCTATGCCCGCCAGTTCATGGGGCGCATGACCAAGCCCGACTGCGATTTCATCCGTGGTCTGCCGCCCGCCATCGCCGTCGAGCAGCGCACGGTGACGCGCAACTCGCGCAGCACTGTGGGCACGAGCACCGAGATCTATGACTACCTGCGCCTGCTGTTTGCCCGCGTAGGCAAGACCTACTCGCCCATCTCGGGCCAGATGGTGAAGAAGCACACCTCGGCCGACCTCATCGACTGTATCAACAGTTATCCCGACGGCACGCGCCTGGCACTGCTCACCGAGGTCATCCTCCCCGAAGGCCGCGAGCTGCGCACGCAGCTCGACATCCTCGTCAAGGGCGGATACTCGAGGCTGATGACCAGGGACGGCCGCTTTGTGGACATCGCCCAGGTGCTGGACACCGCTGGCGACCTGGATGCTGCCGATTACCGGCTGCTCATCGACCGCATGGCGGTGACCCACAACCATGACGACGAGATGCGCCTGCTGGACTCGTTGCAGACCGCCTTCTATGAGGGCAAGGACGAGTGTATCGTCGTGGTGTGGCAACAAGACGGCAGCATGGTCGAGCACCGTTTCTCCAAGCGTTTCGAGCTTGACGGCATCACCTTTGAGGAGCCGAGCGACCTGATGTTCAACTTCAACAACCCGCTGGGGGCATGCCCCACATGTGAGGGTTTCGGGTCGGTCATCGGCATCGATGAGAGCCTGGTGGTCCCCGACCGCAGCCTCTCGGTGTATGACGACGCCGTGATGTGCTGGCGCGGCCAGGTAATGAGCGAGTGGAAACGCGAGTTCATCCATGTTGCCGCAGCCCATGGCTTCCCCATCCACAAGCCCTACAACGAGCTGACACCGCAGCAAGTGGGCCTGCTGTGGCACGGCACGGGTGATGGCTCATGGACGGGCATCGACGGCTTCTTTGAGTGGATCAAGAGCAAGTCCTATGCGATACAATACCGCGTGCTGCTCGCGCGCTACCGCGGCAAGACCGTCTGCCCCACCTGCCATGGCACCCGCCTCAAGCCACAGGCGGGCTATGTGAAGGTGGGCGGCTTGACCATCAGCGAGATGGTGCGCATGCCGGTCAAGGACCTGCGCGAATGGTTCCAGCATCTCCAGCTCGACGACACCGATGCCCAAATCGCCAAGCGCCTGCTCATCGAGGTAAACAGCCGCCTCGATTACCTGTGTGAGGTAGGCGTGGGTTACCTCACGCTCGACCGCCTGTCGGCAACGCTGTCGGGCGGCGAGAGCCAACGCATCAACCTGGCGACCGCCCTGGGCAGCTCGCTCGTGGGTTCGGTCTATATCCTCGACGAGCCGTCCATCGGCCTGCATCCGCGCGACACCCACCGGCTGATACATGTGCTGCGCATGCTGCAGGAACTGGGCAACACGGTCGTTGTCGTTGAACATGACGAGGAGATCATCCGCAATGCCGATTACCTGATTGATGTCGGTCCCGAGGCAGGCCGCAACGGCGGGCGCATCACCTATCAGGGCCCCGTCGACAAGTTGGCCCAGGCTACCGAGAGTTACACCGCCAAATACCTCACCGGCGCCATGACGATTCCGTCACCCAAGCGACGCCGCAAGTGGAACCAGTATATCGAGGTCAAGGGTGCCACACAGAACAACCTCAAGAACATCAATGTCAAGTTCCCGCTGGGCGTGATGACCGTGGTCACGGGCGTGAGCGGCTCGGGCAAGAGCACACTGGTGGGCAAGATACTCTACCCTGCCCTGGCGCGGCAATATGACCAGACGGCTCCTGCACCCGGCAGCCACAGCGGCATCGACGGCGACCTGAGCCGACTGCAGGCCGTGGAATTCATCGACCAGGGGCCGATCGGCAAGAGCACACGCAGCAACCCCGCGACCTACCTGAAGGCCTTTGACGAGATACGCCAGCTGTTTGCCCAGCAGCAACTGTCCAAGCAGATGGGCTATAATCCCAGTTTCTTCTCGTTCAACTCACCCGGCGGCCGTTGCGAGGAGTGCAAGGGTGAGGGCACCATCACCATCGAGATGCAGTTCATGGCCGACATCACCCTCACTTGTGAGGCCTGCCACGGCAAACGATTTGGCCGCAACGCGCTCGATGTGACATTCCGCGACCGCACCATCAGCGATGTGCTCGACATGACGGTCAACCAGGCCATCGAGTTCTTCGGCGAGAGCAACACCTATAACGAGTACAAGATCGTGCGCCGCCTCAAGCCGTTGCAGGATGTGGGCCTGGGCTACATCAAGCTGGGACAGTCGTCGTCAACGCTGTCGGGCGGTGAGAACCAGCGCGTCAAGCTGGCCTACTACCTGAGCGGTGAACGCCAGGGCAATACGCTGTTCATCTTTGACGAGCCCACGACGGGTCTGCACTTCCACGACATCAACACGCTGATGCGCTCGTTTGACCAACTCATCGGCAACGGCCATACGGTGGTCATCATCGAGCACAACCTGGATGTCATCAAGTGTGCCGACCACATCATCGACCTGGGGCCCGAGGGCGGCGATAACGGCGGCAACATCGTAGTCGAGGGCACGCCCGAACAGGTCGCCCGGTGCAAGGAGAGCCACACTGGACGCTTCCTGGCCGAGAAACTCTCTTCATAAAACTACGAATTACACGAATTTAACTAATTGTCGCATCCGCATTCAATTTTAACGAATTGACCCTCGATAAGGCGATAAGGCGCTGAGTTATTTTTATATGGAAACTAATAAAATGGAAGATAAAGTTAAGGAGATCAGGAGGGAGTTTTTTGCATTCCGTAACGGCATCGTGGCTGACAAGCTGAGGAAAGCTGGTGACCCGCACACCATGATCATGGGTTGCCTGCTGGTAGATACTATGGGCATTGCCCAACGCGCCAGCGAGTCCATCGGCGACGAGAGGTTAATGATCGCCATTGCCGACGAACTGTGGAACGACACCAACTCACGCGAGTGCCGCCTTGCCGCCCCCATGCTCTACCCTGCCGCGCAGATGACTGTCGAAAAGGCTCAGCAGTGGTGTAGCAGCGTCGAGACCATTGAGGTTGCCGACAACCTGTGCCACAAGCTGTTACGACACATCGACGGTAGCGATGCGCTGTTCCGCCAACTCATTGTTGACGAGCGTCCACTGGTCAAGTACACGGGCTACCGCCTGCTGCTCAACCTGTTGCTCACCGGCAAGGTGCAGCCCAGCGCCTCGCTACATGCCATCGTCGTGAACGAGGCCGCCCAAGCCCAAGGCCCTCTCGCCGGACTGCTCAAGGACATGCTGGAAGAACTGGATTCTTGATTGCTGCTACTCGTCCCAGAAGAGGTCACGGATGATGCTGTCACTGAGCATGATGCCGCGTCCAGTGAGGACATAGCGCCCGTCGCCGGTGACACGCAGATGACCCTTCGCAACACGGCGCCCCGCCTCGTCGACGAAATGGCGGTAGGCCTCGTTGCCGAAGTCCCTTAACAACTTGGCGGCATCCACGCCATGGGCCGTTCTCAAACCCAACATCACACGCTCGTCGTAGCGCTCCTGCCACGACAATTCCTCTTGAACAAAAGCCGTTTTTCCGGCCTGAATGCTGCTGATGTATTCGTGCAGGTCGCTTGGGTTATAGCGTCGGATGTTGCCGTCATAGCTGTGTGCCGCCGCGCCGAGTCCCAAGTAAGGCGTCTCGTCCCAATAGGAGGAATTGTGGCGGGAGTGATAACCGGGCAGGGCAAAGTTGGAAATCTCATAGTGCTCATAACCCGCTGCCTGCAGCAAGTCGACAAGTGCCTGATACATCGCCAGATACTGCTGCTCGGGCACCTCGACAATGTCACCGTGCTCACGCTGCCGCCACAGGACCGTTCCCTCCTCATAGGTGAGGCCATAGGCCGAGATGTGCTGAGGTTTCAAGGCAATCGCCTGCTCGACCGATTCAATCCACGAGGCCGGGGTCTGCCCCGGCAATCCGTAGATGAGGTCGATGCTGATGTTGTTGATGCCGGCATGGCGCAAGTGCCCTACGGCCTGGACCGCCTGGCGCGCAGTGTGACGCCTGCCGATGAGGCGCAGGATGTCGTCCTCGAACGACTGCACGCCCATGCTCACGCGGTTCACGCCCAACTGCGGCAAGGCAGCACACCATTGCGACGTGACATCGTCGGGGTTGGCCTCGACCGTAAACTCTTCCACATCGGTCAACGGGAATGCCCCGTCGAGGCCGTGCACCAGTGTCGCCAGCAGGTCGGCGGGCAACTGTGACGGAGTGCCGCCACCCAGGTAAAGCGTCTTGAGCGGCTCGCCCCGCAACTCGTCGCGGCGCAAGGCCGCCTCGGCAACGACCGCCCTGACATAGTCGGGGCCCGACTCCCTCAAGCTCAATGTCGAGAAGAAGTCGCAATAGGTGCAACGGCGCGCACAGAATGGGATATGGACATACAGGCCAGCCATATTTCAACAAACGATGACGCAAAAGTAATCATTTTCAGGAAAAACGCGCCACATCCAGCGCACTGAAACGCCTTGTAATCTATTATTTTTCCAGATGTTGAAAATTTCTTTTTAATAATGTTGTGATTAACGGCAAATTTTTAGTAATTTTGCAGGCTGTTTAGCGACACTAACTAATAATTTACTATATAACAATAATTTAACAAACAATCACTAATGAAGGTTTACAAAACAAACGAGATCAAGAACATCTCTCTCGTCGGTGGCAAGGGCGCTGGTAAGACCACTCTCACCGAGTCTATTCTCCTTGAGGGCGGCACGATCAGCCGCAGGGGTAGTGTCGATGGTGGTAACACCGTGAGCGACAACACTCCCGTTGAGAAAGAGTACGGTTACTCCGTATCCTCTTGCGTTTTCTATGCCGAGCACAACGGCAAGAAGCTCAACTTCTTTGACTGCCCGGGCAGTGATGACTTTGTGGGCAATGCAGTGACCGCCCTGAGCGTTACTGATACCGCCGCTCTGGTCGTTGACGGCCGCAATGGCGTTGATGTTGGCACTCTGAACAACTTCCGCACCGTGGAGCGCATCGGCAAGCCCCTGATGTTTGTCATCAACCGCCTCGAAGATGAGAAATGCGACTTTGACAATGTATACAACCAGCTGCGTGAGACCTACGGCAACAAGGTTGTCGCTCTGCAGTTCCCCGTGAACGCAGGTCCTGGTTTCAACAGTGTTGTTGATGTGCTGGCCATGAAGCAGTACACCTGGCCCAAGGACGGTGGCAAGGCTACCGCCAGCGATATCGACGGTGCCCACGCCGACAAGGCCGAGGAGTACCGCATGGCTCTGCTCGAGATGGCAGCCGAGAACGACGAGGAGCTGATGATGAAGTTCCTTGACGAGATGACGCTGACCGACGAGGAGGCCATCAAGGGTATCCGCCTGGGTATGGTTGACCGCAGCATCTTCCCCATCGTCCTGGTAAGTGCCGAGAAGAACATCGGTACCGACCGCATGCTTGATGTGATGAGCACCATCGTTCCTGATGTGACCGAGATGCCCGCTCCCAAGAACAACAATGGCGACGAGGTGAAGTATGACGAGAACGGTCCCGTGAGCATCTACTTCTTCAAGACCTCGGTAGAGAGCCACATCGGTGAGGTTTCCTACTTCAAGGTAATGAGCGGCACGCTCAAGGCTGGTGCCGACCTGACCAACATGAACCGCGGCAGCAAGGAGCGCCTTGCCCAGATCAATGTGGTTTGTGGCCAGAACAAGACCCCGATCGACGAGCTGCACGCCGGTGACATCGGCGCAGCCGTGAAGCTGAAAGATGTGCGCTGCGGCAACACCCTTAACGAGAAGGGCTGCGAGCATGTATTTGACTTCATCGAGTATCCCGCTCCCAAGTTCCAGCGTGCCATCCGCGCCCTGAACGAGAGCGAGACCGAGAAGCTGGGTGCCGTGCTCAACCGCATGCACGAGGAGGATCCCACGCTGTTGATTGAGCAGAGCAAGGAGTTGCGCCAGACCATCGTTTCGGGTCAGGGTGAATTCCACCTGCGCACGCTCAAGTGGAACATCGAGAACAACGATAAGATCCAGATCGAGTACCAGGAGCCCCGCATTCCTTACCGCGAGACCATCACCAAGGCTGCCCGTGCCGACTATCGTCACAAGAAGCAGTCGGGTGGAGCCTGACACCTACAAGTTCGGCAACCAGGAGTACAAGATGAACATCAAGGACAAGCAGGAAATCCCCATGGAATGGGGCGGTATGCTGGTTGTCTATAACTGTATCGTCGGTGGTGCCATCGATGCCCGCTTCATCCCCGCTATCGTGAAGGGTATCATGGACCGCATGGAGCAGGGTCCGTTGACCGGTAGCTATGCACGCGATGTGCGCGTGTGCATCTACGATGGTAAGATGCACCCGGTAGACAGTAACGAAATCTCGTTCCGTCTGGCTGCCCGTAACGCCTTCTCCACCGCCTTCCGCGATGCTAATCCCAAGGTTCTGGAGCCCGTCTATGATGTTGAGATCCTGTTGCCCGGCGACTGCATGGGTGGTGTTCAGAGCGACCTGCAGGGCCGCCGCGGCATCATGATGGACATGTCGAGCGCCAACGGCATGGAGCGCGTTAAGGCCCGCATCCCCCTGAAGGAGATGTCGAGCTACAGCACCTCGCTGAGTTCAATCTCGGGTGGCCGCGCTTCGTTCAGCATGAAGTTCTCGAGCTACGAGCTTGTGCCCGCCGATGTGCAGGCTCAGCTGCTCAAGGAGTACGAGGAGAGCAAGCAGGACGAGGATTAATCCCCCGCTGCTATCCACATTATATAATAGTAGGTGTCCCGAGATTTCGGGACGCCTACTGTTTTTTTATCCAGAAGAATGTTTTCTTCGGGGCTATATTCGCTTAACGGTTTCCAGTCATCAGAGCCCGCACTTTTGTTAGTTTGCAAAATGTCGCTAAAAGCCTGAAAGAAGCCCTCAGGAAAGCCCGTTTTAACATTTAGGGCCTGTTTTTTCGAAAAAAAGTGATAGAAAATTTTGGATTTTCACAATTAATTGTTAATTTTGCCGTTGATTGTTAAAAGACAGTATTGGTTTAGAAACTTAATCTCATGAAGAGATCGACAATATGGATATTGACTGTTGTGATGGCGATAGCCTTGTTAGGCCTGCTCGCCATGCAGATCATGTACCTCGAGAAGATGGTCGCCATGCGCAACAGCCAGTTCAGCGAAATCGTGATGCGCAGCCTGTATAGCGTGTCCACCATGCTGGAACAGAACGAGACAAAATACTTCCTTGACCAAGACCTGGCCGAGGCCGAGCAGATGTACACCGGCATCAGCCAAAACAGTTTTGAATTCAGCGACAGCCACGAGGCGACGATCGACACGACTTTCAACTCGGAAGATCCTGCCAGCCTGCGCCCCGCCAACCGCAACACGCTCAAGGACCTGAACGACACCTACCAGCACAAGCAGGAAATCCTCAAGCAACAGTACCTGTACCAGAAAAGCCTGCTGAACGAGGTGATACTCACCATCCTGAACGAGTCGAGCGACCGTCCCATCGAGGAACGCGCCGACAGTGCCACCGTGGCGACCTACCTGCGCTCGGAACTCGAGTTCAACGGTCTGTCGCTACCCTTTGAGTTTGCCATCGTGAACCGCACGACCGGCATTGTCTACAAGACCGAGGGCTATTCTCCCCTGTCGCAACAGGATGTGTACAGCCAGCTGCTGTTCCCCAACGACCCCAAGAGCAAGCAGAACACGCTGAACATCATCTTCCCCAACAAGAGTGACTACATCTTCTCGTCGGTGAAGTTCCTGGTGCCGTCGCTGGCATTCACCTTCCTGCTGCTGGGTGTGTTCCTGTACACCATCTCGGTAGCCTTCAAGCAGAAGAAGCTGAGCGAAATCAAGAACGACTTCATCAACAACATGACTCACGAGTTCAAGACGCCCATCTCGTCGATCTCGATAGCCGCACAGATGCTGAACGACGACAGCGTGCGCAAGAGTCCCGAGATGCTCAAGCATGTGTCTACAGTCATCAACGACGAGACCAAGCGCTTGCGCTTCCAGGTCGAGAAGGTGCTGCAGCTGTCGCTGTTTGACCGCAAGAACGCTACCATGCGCCTCGAGGAGGAAGACGCCAATGCCAGCATCTACAATGTCATCAACACCTTCAAACTCAAGGTAGAGAAATATGGCGGGCACATCAATGCCAACCTGGATGCCGAAGACCCCATCATCAAGGTGGACAGGATGCATTTCACCAATGTGATTTTCAACCTGCTCGACAACGCCGTCAAGTACCGCCGCGAGGATGTGGCGCCCGAACTCGAAGTGAGCACCGTCAACCCCGACGAGGACCACATCCAGATTACCGTTGCCGACAACGGCATAGGCATGAAACGCGAGGACTTGAAAAAGATCTTTGAGCGCTTCTACCGCGTCTCGACGGGTGACCGCCATGATGTCAAGGGCTTCGGGCTCGGACTGGCCTATGTACACAAGATGATCGACCTGTTCGGCGGCTCCATCCGCGCCGAGAGCGAGTTCAACAAGGGATCGAAATTCATTATCACATTACCACTATATAAATAAATCAGAAATTATGGAAGACAAACTGAGAATTCTTTTATGCGAAGATGACGAGAACCTGGGAACGCTCACCCGTGAGTACCTCGAGGACAAAGGCTACAAGGCCGAACTGTTTGCCGATGGAGAAGCTGGCTACAAGGCATTCCTGAAAGGCAAATACGACATCTGCCTGCTCGATGTAATGATGCCCAAGAAAGACGGCTATCAACTCGCACAGGAGATTCGCACCGTCAACAGCGATGTGCCTATTATCTTCTTGACCGCCAAGGCCCTGAAGGAGGACATCCTGGAAGGCTTCAAGATTGGTGCCGACGACTACATCACCAAGCCCTTCTCGATGGAGGAGCTGGTGCTGCGCATCGAGGCCATCCTGCGCCGCGTCAAGGGCAAGAAAGGCAAGGAGGTCACCGTATACAAGATTGGCAAGTTCACATTCGACACCCAGCGCCAGGTGCTGTTCACCGATGACAGCAGCGACAACCTCACCACCAAGGAGAGCGAGTTGTTGAGCCTGCTGTGCGCCCACATGAACGAAATTCTCGAGCGCAACTTCGCCTTGAAGACCATCTGGATTGATGACAACTACTTCAACGCCCGCTCCATGGATGTCTACATCACCAAGCTGCGCAAGAAACTCAAGGACGACCCCAGCATCGAGATCATCAACATCCACGGCAAGGGCTACAAGCTTATCGCCCCCGAGGTCGAGAGCAACTGATGTGCCGCAATGAGGATGTGTCATCATTCTACTGCTAGAATAATTTCCCGTGCTTCGCACGGTAATATTACCTAATCGCAATTATGACACACCGACATGCCGCAACCGCAATGCAGAGACGCAAATGGCATTTGCGTCTCTGCATTGCTTCCAGGCCAGTCATTTGATTTTCAACGCCCATTGCACCGATTAAGAGAATTCCGCTACTACAATAAACAATTGGTGCAACAAGCCTGATCAGCCAATTCAGCATCAGCCCGGCAGTGACCGTGTCATCTGTCCCGTCATTCCCAAAATACTTGAAGCCAAGAAGCCTCAACTTCAAAGATTTTTACTAACTTTGCAGCATAATTAACCTTGACTGATAAAGCAATGATATATCTCTACCGGATTTACCAGTGGTGTATTGTCACTCCCATCATGCTGGTCGTGAGCATTCTCACTTCCCTGATCACCATCATCGGGTGCCCATTCAATCAGGACTATTGGGGCTACTATCCCGCCAAGTGGTGGGCCCGGCTGTGGTGCTGGCTACACCTTGTGCGCGTGCGTGTCAACGGACGCGAGCTTATCGACCACGAGACCAGCTATGTATTTGTCGCCAACCATCAGGGTGCCTATGACATCTTCTCCATCTACGGTTTCCTGGGGCACAATTTCAAGTGGATGATGCGCAAGGGCTTGACCAATATTCCCATCATCGGCTCAGCATGCCGCATGTCGGGGCACATCCTGGTCGATACCCACACTGCCCAGGGCCTGCGCGACACAATGGCGGCAGCCAAGAAGAAACTGCACAAGGGCGGCATGTCGATTGTCGTTTTCCCTGAGGGCCGCCGCACCGACACGGGCCTTATGGGCCCCTTCAAGAACGGAGCCTTCAAGCTCGCCCTTGAGTTCGGCTTGCCCGTGGTGCCCATCACCATCGACGGCAGTTACAAGGTGATGCCGCGCAGCACCTTTAATGTCACTCCCGGCACCATCACCCTCACCTTCCACAAGCCCATCCAGCACGCCGGCGGGAATGACATCGCCGAGGTGAGCCATGCGTGCCGCACCATCATCCAGCAGGACCTCCCCGAGGCCCAGCGCGACAAGCCCGAGGCCGAGAAAAAGCAGTAAGCGCAAGACGACAAGTCACGCATACCTAAAAAACGACTTGAACAACCCATCATCACGATGACAGCGTTGTTCAAGTCGCTTTTTTGTCTCAATTACTGCGTGCCACACAAAGGCACCGTAAATAATCTCTAGAATGCAATCGTGTCGTTCTTGACAGTGGGCTCAATCTCCTTGCTGAGCCGACGCCATTCCTTGGAATTCAGGTAATCCATGATGATGTGGGCATGCTTGACATTGTGCATATCACTGCCCAGATAATCAATCATTCCGTTCTTGGCAAACCACAGGGCGGTGTCACGCGCCTCTTCACCGAAGTAACCGGTGAATGACAGGATGTTGATCTGGAAACGAGCCCCCTTGTTGTGCAGTTCCTCATAGCGCTTGCGGCGACGGGAATAGTAGTTGTAACGCTCGGGGTGTGCCAGAATCGTCTTGTACCCCTTGATCTGCATGTCAAACAGCAGTTCATCCAAATTCATCAGCTCTTGCTGGAAGAAGTTCTCGAGCAGGATGTGGTTGCCCGGCATGGGCAAGAGGTGCTCGGCGGCATTCTCCTTGTCAAAATACTCGTCCATGCGATACTCGGCGCTGAGCGCGAGCTGGATATCCAAGCCGGCTTCTTCAACCGCAGCCTTGAGCTGTTCGTAAGCTTGAGTGAGGCTCTCGCGAGTGTTTTCAAATGTCACAGCCGTCACATGTGAAGTGAGAACGACATGGTCAATACCCATCTCCTGCTGTGCCCTGAGCATGTCCAGTGACTGTTCAATGGATTGCGAGCCATGGTCCACACCCGGCAGGATGTGGCAGTGGATGTCGGTATTGTAGAATAGCTTTACCTGTTCCTTATTTCGCTTGAAAAGTTTTCCAAACATATATCTTCAACAATCTTAATTAGCCTGCAAAGTTACTATTTTTTTTATTAACTGCATACCCTAACCTATTTTTATTATTAACAATTCATTTTATCAGAAAAATATTCTCATGAATCCTCTATATTAACAAGTTAAAAATTTCTAATCGAGAATACAAAGAGCACCATAATCGACTGTAGCATGAAAAATATCCATACCTTTGCCAGCACGAGGGAATGTCATGATTGCCGCTGAATGATGACGCACCCTCGCGAGCAACCAAAATATAAAGGCAATGATAGCGCAGTTGGCCCAAGCCGTTTCAGATTGTTTAGCCTTAGAATTAAACGAACCGGAACGGGCCTCGATAAGCAATAAACAGGCCACGCCCAGCTAACGGCAAGAAGTCTTCAAGCCGTTGAGGGACCAACAGCCATATCATTTCAATAACAAGATTTGAGTAATGAAAGTCATCATCGCAGGCGCAGGAGCCATCGGCGCACATCTTGCCGAACTGTTCTCCAAGATCAATCAGAACATCGTCATCATCGATAACGATGAGGAAAAGTTGGAACGCATCCAGGCTGACTGTGACCTGATGACCCTGCTGGCCTCTTCCAACACCCCCATCAAGTCTCTCAAGGATGCCGGCGTGAAGCATGCCGACCTGTTCATCGCCGTCACCCGCGACGAAAACCTGAACCTGAACCTGTGTGTACTGGCCAAGTCGATGGGCGCCAAGCGCACCGTGGCCAAGGTGGAGAATGTCGAGTATACCGACCCGCAGATTGCCGAGTCGCTCCGGGAAGCGGGCATTTCATCGATTATCTACCCTGACAACCTGGCTGCCCTGGATATCATCAACGGGCTGCAATTGACATGGGTGCGGCAGCAGTGGGATGTGCACAACGGCGCGCTCACCCTGCTGGGCATCAAGGTGAGGAAAGGCTGTGAGATCCTCAACCGTCCCTTCAAGGAGATATTCAAGCCCGACTCGCCCTATCATGTGGTTGCCATCAAGCGTGGCACAACAACCATCATCCCCTCGGGCAACGATACGCTGGAGGACGGAGATTATGTTTACTTCATGACCACAAGGGAGTTTGTCCACAGCATGCAGCACATCATGGGCAAGAGTGACTACCCCGAGGTCAAGGATGTCATCATCGTGGGCGGCGGCAAGACGGCCGTCAGGGTGGTCAACATGCTGCCCGTGACCATGCACGCCAAGATATTTGAGAGCGACAGCCGCCGTTGCGAGGAACTCATCGAGCTGGTCGACACCAGCCGTGTGATGGTCATCAACGCCGACGGGCGCTCGGTGGCCAATCTGCTGGAGGAGAACATCGGCGGAGCCCAGGCCTTTGTCGCCCTGACCGGCAATGCCGAGGCCAATATCCTCGCCTGCATGACCGCCAAGGAGCTGGGCGTGCGCAAGACCATCGCCATGATCGAGAACATGGACTATGTGGGCATCGCCGGCAATGTCGACATCGGCACGATCATCAACAAGCAGGCCTTGACCGCCAGCCATATCTACCAGTTGCTGCTCAACGGTGATGTGCGCAACATCCGCGACCTGATGACCGTGAATGCCGATGTCGCCGAGTTTACTGCCCGCCCCGATTCCCGCATCACCCGCAAGAAGGTGCGTGACCTGGATTTCCCGCGCGAAGCCGAGTTGGGCGGGTTGGTTCGCGATGGCGTGGGCATGCTCGTCAACGGTGATACACAAATCCAGGCCGGCGACATCGTGGTGGTATTCTGCCACGGTGCCAACATCAGCCGAATCGAGAAATACTTTATCTGACCTGCGCGATGCTCAACCACCGATTGATATTCAAGATTCTTGGCACTCTGCTATGGGTGGAGGCCGCATTCATGTCGCTGAGCCTCATTCTGGCGCTGTGCTACAGGGAGAGCGATATCATACCCTTTGCACTCACCATCGGCATCACCTCGGTTGCCGGCTTGGCGTTCAAGCTGCTAGGCCGCCACGCGACGAGCGTTCTGAGCCGCCGCGATGCCTACCTGCTCGTGTCAGTCGTGTGGATTGCGTTTGCCATCTTCGGCATGCTGCCGTTCCTCTTTGGCGGTTATATCCACAGCGTGACCGATGCCTTCTTTGAGACAATGTCGGGATTGACGACCACGGGAGCCACCATCATGGACCATGTGGAAGGGCTGCCTCACGGCTTGCTCTTCTGGCGATCGTTGACGCAGTGGATAGGCGGCCTGGGTATCGTGTTCTTCACCATCGCCATTATCCCGTCGTTTGTAGGCGGCACGGTCCAAGTGTTTGCCGCCGAGGCCACCGGCCCCATCAAGAGCAAGATGCATCCCCGCCTGACGACCACCGCCAAGGCCTTGTGGGGCGTGTATCTGCTGTTGACGGCAGCCTGCGCGCTGTGTTTCTTCCTGTTCGGCATGGGCCCCTTTGACGCCGCCAACTACGCGATGACCATTACCGCCACGGGGGGCTTCGCCACCCACGACGCCAGCACGGGCTACTTCAACAACCCCGCCATCGACTACACCGCCATCGTGTTCATGTTCCTGTCGGGCATCAGTTTCGCCCTGCTCTACACTGCCCTGTTCAAGGGCAAGGTCAAGCATCTGCTCAAGAATGCCGAGTTCCGCCTGTATGCGACACTGATCCTGGCGGCGACAACGCTCATCGTCTATTTCCTGCTGCGCTACAACGACTACACGGTGGGCGACGCCATCCGTTATGCCCTGTTCCAGGTGGTGTCGTTCATCACCACGACGGGCATGTTCAACGAGGATGCCGCCCAGTGGCACCACATCACATGGGTGATACTGAGCCTGTGCATGTTCTTTGGTGCCTGCTCGGGCAGTACGGCAGGCGGTTTCAAGTGCGCCCGTGGTGTCATAGCGCTTAAAGTCCTGCGCAACGAGATAAGGCGCATGGTCCACCCCAAGGCGCTGCTTCCCGTCAAGGTCAACGACTCGACGGTCCACACTCCGGCCCAGATCACGCTGATGGCCTTCTTTATCGCCTACATCGTCTTGTGTTTCACCGCCTATTTCATCATGATTCTTGCAGGGGTGGACAGCACCAACTCCATCACCATCGCCCTGAGCTGCGGCAGCAATGTGGGTCCCACGCTCGGCTTGGAAATCGGCCCGACGATGTCGTGGAGCATCCTGCCCGGGCTGGTGAAGTGGCTGTTGTCGATGCTGATGCTCATGGGGCGTCTCGAGATATTCACCGTGCTGGTGATTTTTGCGCCCTCGTTTTGGAAAAAAAAAGTTTTTCCAGTTCGGAAAATGTTTGTACCTTTGCGCGCCATTACAAAAAAGAGGCGTTTACCACCGCCACCAGTTTGTAAGTTTAACATTTAAAGATATATCGAAGAAATGAAGAAGGATATCCATCCCAGCAACTATCGCGAGGTTGCGTTCAAGGACATGTCTAACGAGGAGGTTTTCATCACGCGCAGCACGGTGAACACCAAGGAGACCATTGAGATTGACGGCAAGACCTATCCCCTGGTAAAGCTTGAGATCACCAACACCTCTCACCCGTTCTTCACCGGTAAGCAGAAACTCGTCGACACCGCAGGTCGCGTGGACAAGTTCATGCAGCGCTACGGCAACCGCAAGAAGAAATAAGAAGACAAGACATCATCACTGCCGTGAGCGCTCGCGGCAGTCACTACAAGACACAGCGGCGCGCCCTTCCCAATCGAGGAGGGCGCGTCACTTGTTATTAACCAATCCAATTCAGACAGGAGCACACTTGACCGGCAACGGCTCCATTAACCCCCATAAGATAGTAGACACCGCCTGTCACCAGTGACAGCACAGCAACCATCAACGGGCGTTTCAACACTTGTCTCCAGCTGCTCTCCTGCCATCGGCGGAACCGCCTATACTGCAATAATACAACTTATGACATCAACTTACCAAAGCCTTGAAAAACGCGCCGGGTCTCTGCATCTCAAGAACCATCAGAAATAACACCATCACCATGAAAAACAGCAAGGGCAGCAGCATCGACCGCCACGGACACCAAGCTGCCAATCACTGAAGCGTCGATATAGTTGTTTCAGACTCATCAGGACGCGGGTTATTCTTCAGTCAAATCAACTTCGGTGATCGTGTCATCCTGTGCGGCCGGAACGGTCTCGACAGGTTGAGTAACGGCACGGCGCACACGGCGCTCGGCGAGGTATTCCTGCAGGCTGGTGAAGTTGAACAGCAGCAGGCAGATGCCCGTGATGAGCACCACAGTGGGCATGTTTTCCTGCTGTCGCAAGGCGGGCAGTACCAGCGAGAGGACTCCGCACAATATCACCAGCACAGGGCACAAGTAGTACCAACCCTTGATTTTCAGGTTCTTGCGCGACATCAGCAGGTAGATGACATGGAACAGCCCCAGCACTATGAGCAGCATGCCCATGAAGAGTTGCAGGAGGTCGTCAAACTTATAGGCCTTGAGCATCATCACCAGACCGAAGCACAAACCTCCCACAGCAGGCAGGACACCCATATAGTCGGCACTGGTGCGTGTATCGGCATGCCTGACCGCCACCATGATCAGGTAAACGACCGCAGGCAAGAGGAATAACGCTCCCATCACGCGGGCGACCCACAGGAAGAAATTGGGCACATCATGAAAGATGATGAGCGTGATGCCAACGAGCAGCAGGAGCACATTGGTGAGCAGATTTATACTAACCTTTTTCATATTATTTCTGACAAAAAAACCTGTGTTAATAATTTTTGCACAAAAATATTTCAAAATACACTATTTTCAAAAAAAAATATGAATAAAAAGTTGTATCTTTGTCAATTCAATATGGAGAAACGCAGGCACATACTTGCCATCATCAATCCCGTGTCGGGAACAGGGCACAAAGAGAAGATTCCCCGCCTTCTCGACACCGTCATCGACCATGACCTCAATGATGTGAGCATCGTCATGAGTGAGTATGCAGGCCATGCCCACGAGATTGCCGAGATGGCGGTAGCCGAAGGCATCGACATCGTGGTGGCCATTGGTGGCGACGGAACGGTCAACGAAGTGGGCAGTGCCCTGTGCGGCACCGACACCGCGCTGGCCATTGTGCCGTGCGGCTCGGGCAACGGCCTGGCACGCCATCTGCGCATCTCGATGAACGCCAGCCGCGCCCTGCAAGTGCTCAACAACGGTGTCGTGGGGCAGTTTGACTATTGCACGGTCAACAAGCGCCCCTTCTTCTGCACCTGCGGCATGGGGTTTGACGCCACGGTGAGCAACAAGTTTGCCAACGAGGGGACGCGCGGCTTCATCACCTATATCAAGACCGCGCTGAGCGAGTACCTGAAATACAAGCCTCAAGAGTACTTCATCGACATCGACGGCAAGAAGATGCACGAGAAAGCCTTTGTCATTGCTTGCTGCAATGCCGCCCAATATGGCAACAACGCTTTCATCGCTCCCCGCGCCACCATGCAGGACGGCCTGATTGACATCACCGTGATGAGCCCGTTCAGTGTGGCTCACTGTCCGATAATCGGAGCCCGCCTGTTCCTGCGCCAGCTGGGTCATGACCACCATGTCAGCATCTACCGCGGCAAGCGCATCGTCATTGAGCGCCGCCACGATGATGTCATGCATGTGGATGGCGACCCGGTAATGATGCCAGCCCGACTGGTGCTGGAAAATGTGAGCAAGGGCATCAAGATCATGGTCCCTCCCACTCTTCCCGACGATGTTTAAAAACAACCTAACCGACTACAACGACAAAACCAAAATAAAAACCTTATGAGCTATCTGAAGTTTGATAAAAACCTGATGATCAACCTTGAGCAGTCATTGCCCAAGGAGATGCTCCGCACCAACCAGTCAGGGGCTTACCACTGCACGACGATTGTGGGCTGCAACACCCGCAAGCAGCATGGCCTGCTGGTGATTCCGGTGCCTGAGCTTGACGACAACAACCATGTGTTGCTGTCGACGCTCGACGAGACTGTCATCCAGCACGGAGCGCCGTTCAACCTGGGCCTGCACCGCTACAAGGGCGACACCTTCAGTCCCAACGGCCACAAGTACATCCGCGAGTATGACTGTGAGCGAGTACCAACGACAACCTACCGCGTGGGCGGCGTGATCCTGAAGAAGGAGAAAATCTTCATCACCCACGAGAACCGCATCCTCATCCGCTACACGCTGGTGGATGCCCACTCGGCGACGACGCTGCAGTTCCGTCCGTTCCTGGCTTTCCGCAACGCCAGCGACCTGTGTGTCGAGAATGCTGTCGCCAGCCGCGACTACCAGGAAGTGTCCAACGGCATCGCCACCTGCATGTACAACGGCTATCCGACCCTGTACATGCAGATGAACCACAAGCCCAAATTCATCTTTGACCCACACTGGTACAAGAACATCGAGTACATCAAGGACCAGGAGCGCGGCATTCCTTACAGCGAGGACCTGTATGTGCCCGGCTACTTCGAGGTCGAGATCAAGAAGGGCGAGCCCCTGATCTTCTCGGCCGGCATCGAAGAGGTGAACACCCGCACGCTGACCAAGATGTATGAGGACGAGATCAAGCCGCGCACGCCGCGCACGAGTTTCTACAACTGCATGAAGAACAGCGCCAAGCAGTTCTACATCACCAACAAGGAGGGCCACTACCTGCTGGCCGGCTACCCGTGGTTCAAAATCCGCGCCCGCGACGAGTTTATCGCGCTGCCGGGCTGCACCCTGTCGGTTCACCACCGCCAGGACTTTGAACTGATCATGGACACCGCCCAGCGCGCGCTCAACGACTGGATGCGCGACGGCACCCTCGACAAGCACCTCGACGGTCTGGACCTGCCCGACATCCCGCTGTGGGCCATCTGGGCCATCCAGCGCTATGCGCACGACCTGAACGCCGAAGCCGCCCGTGAGCGTTACGGCCAACTGGTCAAGGACCTGATCAACTTCATCATCGACGGCCACCATCCCAACCTGAAGCTGGAAGACAACGGCCTGGTTGCCACCGACGGCACCAAGCGCCCCGTCTCGTGGATGAACAGCACCCACCCCGACGGCACGCCGCTGATTCCGCGCACAGGTTTCCTGGTGGAATTCAACGCGCTGTGGTACAATGCCCTCAGGTTTGCCGTTGAAGAACTCTTCGGCGAGATTGAAGAAGAAAAAGAGTTTGTGGAGCGCTGCGTCAAGATTGCCGACAAATGCAAGCCTGCGTTTATCGAGACATTCATGACCGACTACGGCTACCTGTACGACTATGTGAACGGCAGTTACACCGACCTGAGCGTGCGCCCCAACATGGTCATCGCGGCTGCTGTTGACTACAGCCCGCTGGACCGCCGCCAGCGCAAACGCGTACTCGACATCACCACACGCGAGTTGCTCACGCCCAAGGGGCTGCGCACGCTGAGTCCCAACAGTTACGGCTACATACCCTGGTACCTGGGAACCCCCGAGGAGCGCCAGACGGCCTACTATGCCGGCAGCGCCCGTCCATGGCTGATGGACTTCTACAGCAAGGCCTACATCCGCGTGTTCGGCTTGAACAGCATCTCGTTCATCGAGCGCATGATGATAGGCTTTGAGGACGAGATGAAGGAAGGCTGCATCGGTTCGCTGAGTGAACTCTATGACGGCAACCCGCCGTTCATTGGCCGCGGTGCCGTGAGCTTCGCGCCCAATGTGGGCGGCATCCTGCGCGTGCTGCGCACCTTCAAGAACCTGCACATCATTGACAAATAAACCAAGAGGAGGAAAGAGATATGAAAGCATTAATGTTCGGCTGGGAGTTTCCTCCCCACATCCTGGGAGGCCTGGGAACAGCAAGTTACGGACTCACCAAGGGCATGTGGCAGAACGGTGACATGGACATCACCTTTGTCATCCCCAAGCCCTGGGGCGACGAGCCCAAGGAATTTGCCAACATCATCGGCGCTAACTCAACGCCTGTTGCTTGGCGCGATGTGAACTGGGACTATGTGCAGAGCCGCATCGGCAGCGTGATGGACCCGCAGATGTACTACGACCTGCGCAGCCACATCTATGGCGACTTCAACTACATGAGCACCAACGACTTGGGATGCATCGAATTTTCAGGACGCTATCCCGAGAACCTGCTCGAGGAAATCAACAACTACAGCATCGTTGCCGGCGTGATAGCACGCACGGTGGACTGCGACATCATCCACAGCCATGACTGGCTCACCTACCCTGCCGGCATCCACGCCAAGCAGGTGACGGGCAAGCCGCTGGTCATCCATGTCCATGCCACCGACTTTGACCGCTCGCGCGGCAATGTCAACCCCACGGTGTTCAGCATCGAGAAGGACGGCATGAACCATGCCGACCACATCATCACCGTGAGCAACCTGACGCGCCGCACGGTGATTGAGAAATACGGCATCAGCCCCGACAAGGTGACCACTGTGCACAATGCCGTGGAACCGCTGAACGAGGAACTGCTCAACCTGGAGGCGCCCCCGGGCAAGACCAGCAAGGTCATTACCTTCCTGGGCCGCATCACGATGCAGAAAGGTCCCGAGTACTTTGTCGAAGCCGCAGCCCAAGTGCTTCACAAGGTCAACAATGCCCAGTTTGTCATGGCGGGCAGCGGCGACATGATGAACAAGATGATACGCCTTGCCGCCAAGCGCAACATTGCCGACCGCTTCCACTTCACGGGCTTCCTGAAAGGCAAGCAGGTGTATGAGATGCTGGCCGCCAGCGATGTGTACATCATGCCGTCGGTGAGTGAGCCCTTTGGCATCTCGCCGCTGGAGGCTATGCAGATGGGCGTGCCGTCAATCATCAGCAAGCAGAGCGGCTGTGCCGAGATCCTGGACAATGTCATCAAGATCGACTATTGGGACATCAATGCCATGGCCGACGCCATCTACAGCATCATCGAGTATCCGGCGATGTATAACGAGTTGCGCGAGCAGGGCCTTGCCGAGGTGAATCAAATCACTTGGAACAAAGCCGGTGCCAAGGTCATTGACATCTACCGCAAGCTCATCAACCGCTAAGAGGATATCTAGACCATCTAGAGCAAACCAACGAAAACAAACAATAAAACGAGAATAGAGATATGAGAGCGATTTGTTTTTATTTCCAAATTCATCAGCCGTTCCGTCTGAAACACTACCGTTTCTTTGACATCGGTAACGATCACTACTACTATGATGATTTTGCCGACGACGACATCATCAACCGCATCGCCCAGCGGTCGTACCTGCCCGCCAACCAGATGCTGCTTGACATGATCAAGGAAAACGGCAAGAAGTTCAAGGTGGCATTCTCCATCAGCGGCACCGCCCTGGAGCAACTGGAGCAATATGTGCCCGAATTCATCGACTCGATGAAGGAACTGGCCGACACGGGCTGCGTGGAGTTCCTGAGCGAGACCTACGCCCACAGCCTGTCATCGCTGTATGACCCTGAGGAATTTGCTGCCCAGGTCAAAGCGCACGACGAGAAAATCCAACAACTTTTCGGTCAGCGCCCCAAGGTGTTCCGCAACACCGAGCTGATCTATGACGACGACATTGCCTCGATGGTGTATGCCATGGGATTCAAGGCCGCCATCACTGCCGATGCTAAGCATGTGCTGGGCTGGCGCTCGCCCAACTTCCTGTACTGCAGCGCCTCGGCACCCAAGCTTAAACTGCTGTTGAAGAACGGCAAGCTGAGCGACGACATCTCGTTCCGCTTCAGCAACCCCGAGTGGGCTTCCTATCCGCTGACGGCCGACAAGTACATCAACTGGATCAATGAGTTGCCACAGGAGGAACAACTCATCAACCTGTTCATGAACTACGACGCCCTGGGCGAACTGCAGCCCCGCGAGAGCGGTATCTTTGAGTTCATCAAGGCCCTGCCGCGCTTTGCCGCCGAGCACGACATCCAGTTCTGGACCCCGAGCGAGGTGGTATCCAAGTTCAAACCCGTTGCCGAACTCGCCGTTCCCTACCCCATGTCATGGACCGACGAGGCCCGCGACACGAGTGCCTGGCTGGGCAACACGCTGCAGCAGGAGGCTGTCAGGAAACTGTACTCGATTGGTGAGCGCGTGCGCCTGTGCACCGACCGCCGCATCAAGCAGGACTGGAACTACCTGCAGGCCAGCGACCACTTCTTCTACATGTCGACCAAGCACAACGACGACGGCTCGGTACATAGCCACTACAGCCCGTATGACTCGCCCTACACTGCATTTACCAACTACATGAATGTGTTGAGCGACTTCATGACGCGCGTCGAGGAGCAGTACCCCACCAGCATCGACAATGAGGAATTGAACTCGCTGCTGCTCACTATCCGCAACCAGGAGCAGGAAATCGAGAAACTGCATCGCGAGGTGGAAATGATGCGCAACAACATCGTCAAGGACACCACCGGCGATTTCCCCGTCGACGAGGAACCGGTTCCCGAGCCCGTCCCCGAGAAGAAAGAGGAGAAGCCCGCGCCCAAGAAACCCGAGTCCAAGAAACCGGCGGCTAAAAAGCCTGCGGCTAAGAAACCGGCGGCCAAGAAACCGGCGGCCGAGAAGCCCGCTGCTAAAAAGCCGGCCGAAAAGAAGCCCGCGGCTAAGAAACCCGCTGCCAAAAAGCCGGCAGCCAAGAAACCAGCAACAAAGAAGTAATCCATTCAGTGGGGCGCGCTACCAACGCGCCCCATTATTTTTGTCCCCATAGACGCGAGACCCCAAGGCATGACTGCAGGGGTTTTTATGATGTCAGCCAGGAGGGAGCATGAAAATCGCCGCATCACCCTCGCACGAGCCATGTATCTTGCCCTTAACCAGATGGCACAAGGTGCATAAACAAACTTTTTATATTGGTGTGAAAATTGGAATTTTATTTTTTTCAAATAAAACAAATAAATTTGCACCACAACAACTATTTTCAACCACAATAACCCTAAAAACCATAACCGATATGAAGAATCATTACCTATTCTGGCGGCACCCTCCACTTCGAGAGCGACGGCGACTATCCGTGGGAGGTAACAACCCAGGGCGACCGAACATTTGCCATGCCAAGCAACGCCGGGGTGAGCAACAGCACATCCACATTATCCACCACCGTGACGCTTGCCAGCAAGACGACCTTGTCGTTTGACTTCAAGGCCTGGGGCGAAGGCACCAATACCGTTTGGGACGCATGCGTGTTTGCCATCGACGGTGAGGAGCAGTTCAAGTATGGCGCATTGCAGAACGACTGGGAGACCTACAGCGTGGAGATTCCCGCCGGCACCCACACGCTCACCTGGAGTTACAGCAAGGACAGCAGTGTCAACCCCAATGGCGACTTCTTTGCTGTGGACAATGTATCACTGGGACTGAGGGGCGATGTGAACAATGACGGTAAAGTCGACATCAATGATGTGACGGCACTGATTGGCTTTGTGCTCACGGGTAATGATAGCGGCCTGAACCTGTCCAATGCCGATGTGAACAGCAGTAACAATGTCGACATCAACGATGTGACCGCACTGATCAGCTTTGTGCTCACGGGCAGTTTTTCCTCATGACACTCCCGGGCCAATAAACATCAGTCGGCATGATGCCTACCTGACTGAAAAAAACAATAACGGCACCTGTTGAAGGGTGCCGTTATTGTTTACGCTATCAAACTCCTAAAACGGGTTGACTGTGATAAAAGTCGCTGCTGCTTTAGAATTCTTCTTTTTCCTTAGCGAGGTTACGGTAGGCGAGCTTGTCCTCGAGGTACTCCTGGGTAGCAATCAAGGTGGGCTTGGGGAGCTTCTCGTAGTACTTTGAGATTTCGATTTGCTCGCGGTTCTCGCTGATTTCCTCCAGGTTGTCGTTGAGGGTGGCAAACTCCTGAAGTTTCTTTTCCAAGTCAGACTTCATCTCGGCAGCGATCTGGTTGGCCCGCTTGCTGATGATGCAGACGGTCTCATAGATGTTGCCCGTGGGCTCAGCCATCTCGATGATGTCATGCACGGTAGTGGTGAGTGGCGCGTTAGTTTTCTTGTAATCCATGTTTACTTGAAATAATTATTTTGTAGTGTTGTTGATGTTGTCGGTGATAAGCGCTCAATTGCCGTTGACAATCTTGTTGGCAATCTTGAAGATGTTGTCGGCCTCCTTGCGCATCTTGCTTTCAGGATAGTCGTTGACAAAGGCGTAGTACTCGTCGATGACGGTGCGGAAACGCTCGACTTTCTTCTCCACGACGCTCTCGCTGGCCTCCTTAAAGCGCGAGCGCAGCACAAGCATCTCGAGGTCCTCCTTGTACTTG
Source organism: uncultured Prevotellaceae bacterium (assembly GCA_900322135.1). Lineage (GTDB taxonomy): Bacteria > Bacteroidota > Bacteroidia > Bacteroidales > Muribaculaceae > Sodaliphilus. The sequence goes on along the minus strand of ONYP01000080.1, from coordinate 8,102 downwards.
CTGTAAGGATAGGACTTGATAGCGTTCTGTGCCGTGATGACGGCGCTCTCGTAGTTGTTACCCATGTAGTTGCCCAGGTTGTAGTAGAGCGTTGCGTTCTGCAACTCCTTGAGCACGAGTTTGTCCTGCAGTTCAAAGACGGCCGACTGAGCTATCGAGGCCTTGTCGCTCTTGGGGAAGTAGTCGAGGAAGGCCTGCAACTCTTCCATGGCACGGATGGTCTCGGTCTGGTCCAACTGGGCGTCGGGCGAGTCGAGGTAGAAGCCGTAGCCTGCATAGAAGCGCGCCAACTCGGCATACTGTCCACGAGGATAGCGCTGGTAGTACTGCTTGAAGTAGGAGCCTGCACTGATGTAGTCCTGATTCTCGTAGTAACTCAATGCGAGCAGATAGAGCGACTCCTCGGCTTGCGGAGTGCCGCGGAAAATGGGCACCAGTTCAGACAAGATGGTATAGGCTTGGGCATAACGCTTGTTCTCAAAGGCCTTTTTGGCATAGGCATACTTGTACTCAAGGTCACTGCTTTTCATCACCTTGTTGTACTCGCCACAGCCCATCAGCACACAAGCGAGAGCCACAATTATCGTCAATCTTCTGATCATTGAAAAATCGTTTTTGCGCATTTAGCCTGCAAAATTACTCTATTTTTTTAATATGTACAACCCCACGGCCCAATTACGGATATTATTTCGCAAAATTTAACGCACAGTGCACCAAAAAACATCCTGCGTCACCCGCATATTGAGGAAATTGTTGTAACTTTGTAAATCATATACTTTAAAACTGAACCTGATTATGAAAATTGGAGACAAGATTCCTGAATACCTGGGATTGGACCAGGACGGCAACGAGGTGAAAGCCAGCGACTTTGCAGGCAAGAAACTGATTATCTACTTCTACCCTAAGGACAACACGCCGGGCTGCACCGCCGAGGCCTGCAGCCTAGCGACAGGCTACGGTGCGCTCAAGCGCGCGGGCTATGCCCTGCTGGGCGTGAGCAAGGACAGCGCCAAGAGCCACCAGAAGTTTGCCGACAAGTACAGCCTGCCCTTCCCGCTCATCGCCGATGAGGACACGACGCTGAACCAGGCCTTCGGGGTGTGGCGCGAGAAGAAGATGGCGGGCCGCACCTACATGGGCACGGTGCGCACGACCTTCATCATCGACGAGCAGGGCGTGGTGAAGCACATCATCGAGAAAGTGAACACCAAGGACAGCGCCAACCAGATTCTGGAGGCAGTTAAGAGTTAACAGTTAACAGTTAATAGTTAAGAGTTGGCTTTTGATAACTGATAAGAGATATAAATAAACGAGATATACAATGAAGAAGATATTATTGACACTGGCCATGCTGGTGCTGGCGATGGGCGCCAGTGCATTGACACTTGAAGAATGCGTGCTGCGCGGCAATTCACCCCGCGGCATCGGCGCCATGCAGCCATCAAAGAGCGATGGCCGCTACTTTTACCGCATGAGCGACGACGGCAACGCCATCATGCGCATCAGTTACGCCAAGGGCGACGAGAGCGTGCTGGTCGACACCCGCGACGAGGCGGTGACGGGTTGGGACGACTTTGAGGTGACAGCCGACGGCGCCTATGTGCTGCTGTGGAACAACAGCCAGGAGATCTACCGCTACAGCTTCAGTGCCGACTACTATGTGTATGACCTGAAGAACAAGACGATGAAGGCCCTGAACGAGGGCGGCGGCGAGGAAATCGCCACCCTGTCGCCCGACGGCAAACGCGTGGCCTATGTCAAGGACAACAATGTGTTTGTGCGCAACCTGGTTGACGGCCAGGTGACCCGCGACGGCAAGAAGAACAACATCATCTACGGCGTGCCCGACTGGGTCTACCAGGAGGAACTGGGCATGCTCAACACGCTCAACTGGTCGAGCGACAGCCGCTCGCTGGCGTTCCTGCGCTGGGACGAGAGCCAGGTGAAGATGGCGTCGATGGTCATCTACCAGGGCACCTGCAACCCCAAGGACGAGTACGCACTCTATCCCGGCCGCTACGACTTCAAGTACCCCGTTGCCGGCGAGAAGAACTCCATCGTGAGCGTGCACTGCTATGATGTGGTCGACGGTACATTCAAGAAACTCAATGTGCCCCTCGACGAGGAGGACTATGTGTGCCACATCACCTTCAGCCCCGACCCGCAGCGCCTGATGGTGCAGCGCCTGAACCGCCACCAGAACGACCTGCGCATCTATGCTGTCAACCCCATGACCGGTGACGCTAAGCAGGTCTATCACGAGACATCCGACACCTGGGTCGACGCCGAGACCTCGCAGCAGGTACAGTATGAGGACAAGTTCTTTGTCATCCCCAGCGAGCGCTCGGGCTACATGCAGTTGTACCAGTATGACCTGGACGGCAACCTGATGCGCCAGTTGACCAAGGACAACAACCGCATCATCTCGCAGTTCTACGGCTACGACAAGGGCACCAAGCGTTTCTACTACCAGTCGTCGTGCGGCCCGCTGAACCGCGTGGTGGAGTGTGTCGACGCCAAGGGCAAGGTGACGCGCCTGGCCCCGTCGACCGCCGACGGTCAGGGCACCGCATCGGCCATCTTCAACGGCGATTTCACCTATTATGTGGGGTGCTACAGCGACGCTCAGACGCCCAACCAGTACCGCATCTACGACAACAAGGGACGCCGCGTGCGTGACCTGCAGTTAAACGAGGAATATGCCCGCCGCTACACGGCCGTCGATGTGCCCAAGAAGGAGTTCTTCACGATGGAGCATGACGGTTACACCCTGAACGGCTACATGATCAAGCCCGTGGACTTTGACCCGAACAAAAAGTATCCCGTCATCATGGAGCACTACAACGGCCCCGGCTCGCAGGAGGTGCTCAACAAGTGGCGCATGGGTTGGGAGCAGTATTTCGCGACCCAGGGCTATATCGTGTGCGAGGTGGACAGCCGCGGCACGGGCTTCCGTGGCAAGGAGTTTGAGTCGGTGACCCACCTGAACCTGGGCAAATATGAGACCGAGGATGCCGTTGCCGCAGCCAATTACATGGCCCAGCAGCCGTGGGTGGATGCCGACCACATCGGCATCATGGGATGGAGTTACGGCGGCTTCCAGACGCTGATGGCGATGAGCGAGCCGGGCAGCAACTATGCCTGCGGCGTGAGCATCGCCCCGGTGACGACATGGCGCTTCTATGACAGCATCTACACCGAGCGTTACATGCGCACCCCGGATGAGAATCCCGAGGGCTACAGCAACTTCCCGCTGAACCGCGCCGAGAACCTCAACGGCAGGGTGCTCATCATGTTCGGCAGTGCCGACGACAATGTGCACATCGTGAACTCGATGCAGTATGTTTCCAAACTGGTGGACATGAACCGCACATGCGACATGATGGTGTTCCCCAACATGAACCACAGCATCCGTGACTGCTCGGCCCGCTATGTGGTATACAAGCGCGCGCTTGAGTTCTACGACCAGTACCTGAAGAATTGACAGGAAATGAAGACAAGAAAGACAAAATCATCTATCTTATATTAAAATTGTCTTGTTTGTCTTTCTTATCTTCAAAAACAGTAAATGGAATTCGTATTAAAAAGTAGTTGAGGATGGATTATAAGGATGTGTTTTTTGTGGTGACGGGGCCGACGGCGACGGGCAAGACGGCGCGGGCGGTGCATCTGGCCAAGGCTATCGGCGGTGAGATCATCAGCGCCGACTCGCGGCAGATCTACCGCGGCATGGACATCGGCACGGGCAAGGACCTGGCCGAGTATGACGGCGTGCCCTATCACCTCATCGACATCCGCCCTGCCGGTTACCGCTACAGCCTGTATGAGTTTCTTGAGGACTTCGAGCGCGTCTATGACGACATCCGCCGTCGCGGCAAGCCCGTCATCATGTGCGGCGGCACGGGGATGTATGTCGAGACCGTCGTCAAGGGCATCAAGCTGCCGCCCGTGCCCCGCAACGAGGAACTGCGCGCCGAGTTGGCGGGCAAGTCATTGGAGGAATTGACGGCCCTGCTGAAGACGATGAAGACCCTGCGCAACAACAGTGACATTGACACCGTGGCACGCGCCACACGCGCCATCGAAATCTGCCGCTATTATGAACTGCATCCCGAACTGAAAGCCCTCACCGAGCCCCACCCCATGGAAAACGCGCTGGTCATCGGCGTGGAGGTGGACCGCGACACGCGACGCGAACGCATCAGCCGCCGCCTGCGGGCCCGCCTTGACGAAGGAATGGTCGATGAGGTGCGCCGCCTCATCGACGACGAGGGCATCGACCCCGAGGACCTGATTTACTACGGCCTGGAGTACAAATTCGTCACGCAATATGTCATCGGCCAATTAAGTGAGGAGGAGATGTTCCGTCAGCTGGAAATCGCCATCCACCAGTTCGCCAAGCGCCAGATGACCTGGTTCCGCGGCATGGAGAAGCGCGGCACCCCCATCCACTGGCTCTCGAGCACACTCTCGCCCGACGAGTTCACCGCACGCGTCCTCGCCCTTGCCGACACGATGATGTGCTCGCTGCGCTCGCAGGTTAAAGGTTAAAGAGGGTTACGGCAAAATCATAGGGAGTGGGGATTATTCCTGAGATGAGTTTTTCTTTTTGATGTATTCTTCACGGGCGTGGCGCAGGCGGCGCTGACGCTCGGCCTCACGGCGGCGACGGCGCTTCTCGGCGTCCTCCTGACGGTATGCAAAATCGTTGTCTGCCATTTAAAAACAATCTGATAAAAAGAAGACAATAAGCACAATAAATACAATTGAATATCAGTAATTTATACTTGTCATTATTGTATTTGTTGTTTTCGTTAATTACTCCTTGTGGAAGGTGTCGCTGAAGAGGGTGCGGTTCATGATGCTGCGGCCCAGGGTCAACTCGTCGGTGTACTCGATCTCGTTGCCCACGCTCACGCCGCGTGCCAAAATGGTGATTTTCACATCGGGATAAGGAGCCAGGCGGCGGAAGATGTAGAAGTTGGTGGTGTCGCCCTCCATTGTGGCGCTCAGGGCGAGGATGACCTCCTTGATGCAGCCGGCCTTGACGCGCTGCTCGAGGCTGTCGACCTCGATATCGGCCGGGCCGATGCCGTCCATGGGCGAGATGAGTCCACCCAGCACATGGTACAGGCCGTTATGCTGATGGGTGTTCTCGATGCTCATCACATCCTTGACATTCTCGACGACGCAGATGGTCGAGGCATCACGCGAGGGGTTGCCGCAGATGGGGCACACCTCGGTCTCGCTGATGTTGTGGCACACCTTGCAGTAACGGATCTCGCGCCGCAGCCTGATGATGGCCTCGCCAAAGTTGACGGCCTCCTGCTCGTCCTGCTTGAGCAGATGCAGCACCAGGCGCAGGGCGGTCTTGCGGCCTATGCCCGGCAGTTTGGCGAACTCGCTGACCGCCGTTTCCAGCAACCGTGAAGCAAATTCCTGTTCCATAAATACACTACTGAATGAGAGAGCAAAGATAGTCATTTTGCCACGGTTCGGGGCTAATTTCACAATATTTAATCATTATAAGTTGCATTTTGCTTGTAGCAGTGCTTAAAAAAGACTACCTTTGCACTGGTAAAATTTCGAAGAATCAACATTAAAAGATTAAAAAACATAACATTATGGCATTAACAAATGACAAATTGGTCATCGTCGGCGCTGCCGGCATGATCGGCTCAAACATGGTACAGACCGCCCTGATGATGGGCTTGACAACAAACATCTGCCTCTATGATGTATTCTCGCCCGAGGGCGTGGCCGAGGAAATGCGCCAGAGCGGTTTCGGCGATGTGAATATCGTCGCTACCACCGATGTCAAAGAAGCCTTCAAGGATGCTAAATACATCATTTCGAGCGGTGGCGCTCCCCGCAAGGAGGGTATGACCCGCGAGGACCTGCTGGCAGGCAACTGCAAGATTGCCGAGGAACTGGGTATGGACATCAAGAGGTACTGCCCCGATGTAAAGCATGTGGTCATCATCTTCAACCCTGCCGACCTGACGGGTCTGGTAACCCTGTTGTACAGCGGCCTGAAGCCCAGCCAGGTGACCACCCTTGCCGCCCTCGACACCACGCGTCTGCAGAGCGCACTGGCCAAGAAGTTCAATGTGAAGCGTAGCGAGATCACCGGTTGTGCTACCTACGGCGGCCACGGTGAGCAGATGGCAGTGTTCGGCAGCCATGTCGAGATTGCAGGACGCAAGTTGATCGACATCATGGGTACCGACGAATTCCCCCGCGAGGAGTGGGAGCAGATGAAGACCGATGTCACCAAGGGCGGTGCTCAGATCATCAAACTGCGCGGCCGCAGTTCGTTCCAGAGCCCTGCTTACCTGTCGGTAGAGATGATCCGCGCTGCCATGGGCGGTGAGAAGTTCAACTACCCCGTTGGCACCTATGTGAACAACGACAAGTACAACCACATCATGATGGCTATGGACACCACGCTCGACGAGAACGGCGCATCCTACAAGGTGCCTCAGGGAATTCCCAGCGAGAACGCAAGACTCGACGCCAGTTATGAGCACCTGTGCAAGATGCGCGACGAGTTGGTAGACCTGGGCATCGTGCCTCCCATCAGCGAGTGGAGCAAAATCAACCCCAACCTTTAATTCAGTTAGAAGTTAGGAGTTAGAAGTTAGAAGTTTTGTTCTAACGACGACATGACAAGCCCGGGGCACCGACAGGTTACTCGGGCTTGTTTATAGTAAAATTTCCTTAAAAGTTTGGGCAATCAGAAAGTTTAGCGTAATTTTGCAGAGCAATTAGGCGAACAAACCGGGGCAGTTAGCGCAGTTGGTTCAGAGCATCTGCCTTACAAGCAGAGGGTCGGGGGTTCGAATCCCTCACTGCCCACCATCAAAAGAAGACAAAAGTACTGTCAAACCCATTATGATTGTTACCGGCCGCGAGGCCACTATATTATTTATTTTGTTATTATAAAATTTACGATCAAACTCTAACCAGCAAACTATCAGATTACAATGGACGAGAATTTGAAGAAACCGAAAAGGCCAAGAATCGGTGAAAGTAATGCCAATCTCGAAGAGAATTTGGAAAACGGCCGCTATGAAAAAGTAGAGTACACTTCCCATGAGCCTGCCAACCAGGGAGAAGAGACCAATCACACTGAGGGCTATCAGCAGCAAGAAGGTTATCAGCCCCGTCAAGGTGGCTACCAGCGTCAAGGTTATCAGCCCCGCCAAGGCGGTTACCAGCGCCAGGGAGGCTACCAGCAGCGCCAGGGCGGCTATCAGCCCCGCCAGGGAGGTTACCAGCGTCAGGGCGGTTATCAACCCCGTTATCAGCAGCGCTACCAGCAGCCCCAGGCTGCCGGCGAGCAAGACACTAATGCCGAAGGCAACAACATGAATTCTGAACAGCAGGGCGGCTACCAGCCCCGTCAGGACTACCAGCCCCGTCAGGGTGGTTACCAGCCCCGCCAGGGCGGTTATCAGCCCCGTCAGGGTGGTTACCAGCAGCGCCAGGGTGGCTATCAGCAGCGCCAGGGTGGTTACCAGCCCCGTCAGGGCGGTTACCAGCAGCGCCAGGGTGGTTACCAGCAGCGCCAGGGTGGTTACCAGCAGCGTCCCGGCGGCTACCAGCAGCGCCAGGGTGGCTACCAGCAGCGCCCCGGTGGCTATCAGCAGCGTCCGGGCGGCTACCAGCAGCGTCCCAAGCGCCAGGGTCCCAAGCCCCAGATGCGCTTCACACCCAAGCCCCAACGCATCATCTACGAGGAGCCCGCAATCGATCCCAACATGGAGGTTCGCCTGAACAAGTTCCTGGCCAATGCAGGCATCTGCTCGCGCCGTGTGGCTGACGAATACATCCAGAAGGGTCTTGTTATGGTCAACGACACTGTCGTTACCGAACTGGGCATGAAGATCACTCCCAAGGATGTAGTGAAGTACAACGGCGAGGTTGTGACCACCGAGAAGAAGTGCTACATCCTGCTCAACAAGCCCAAGGACTGCGTCACCACCAGCGACGACCCCAATGGCCGCAAGACCGTCATGGACCTCGTGAAGGGTGCCTGTGAAGAGCGCATCTACCCTGTGGGCCGACTGGACCGCAACACCACGGGCGTGCTGCTGCTC